>JAMOVZ010000468.1 GCA_027061865.1 Desulfobacterales bacterium | reverse complement strand
AATAAATAAACCTTTTAGAGAAAGGAGTAGGCGATGAAAAAGACAGGGATCCTTGGGTTAGTGTTTGCTCTGATTCTGGGGTTTGCTTTCGCGGCCAACGCAGAGGTAGGAGTTACGGACACCGAGATCCACATCGGCCAATGGGGCCCCCAGACCGGCCCTGCCGCCCCTTGGGGAGCTGTGGCAAGAGGCACCGGAGTCCTCTTCAAGATGATTAATGAAGAAGGCGGAATCCATGGCCGCAAAATCGTCTATCACATGTTTGACGATGCCTACAATCCCGCAAAGACCAAGGCAGGTGTGAAGGAACTGCAGGAAGGCATCGGCATGTTTGCATGGGCGGCCGGAGTGGGAACCGCCCCTGGCCTTGCGGTAAAGGACTACTTGATGGAGCGGAAAATCCCATGGGTAGGTCCTTCGGCAGGATCGCTTCATTGGATAATGCCTCCCCAGAAATATCTCTTCGCCGTGTATCCCTTGTACATAACGGAGGCCATGGCCCTTTGCAGATACGCAGTAAATGAACTGGGGCTCAAGAGGATTGCCATTGCCTACCAGAACGACGACTATGGCAAAAATGGGCTGAAAGGGGCGGCTTATGAATTAGCCAAGCACGGCCTCAAGCTGGTGGCACAGGTGCCGGTCGAAAAAGCCGACACAGACATGAAACCTCATGTGATGAAACTCCGCAAAGCCAAGGCCCAGGCAGTGCTGCTGTGGGTCACCCCTATCCATGCCGTGAGGATCCTTGGCACTGCTTACGCCATGAAATTCAGGCCCCAATGGATGAGCACCAGCACCTGTTCAGATTTCCCGCTCATGTACAAGATCAGCAAGGGGCTTTGGAAGGGAGTGATTGTTGCAAACTTTGCAGAACTCCCGGACTCCCAATCCCCCCTTATGAAGAAATACCGAAAGGCCTTTGAGAAATACGCCGCTAAGGGCGAGAGGTGGGGGGTTTTCTTCTATGCTGGCATCGGATTCGTAGAGCCCATGATAGAAGGCCTCAAACGGTGCGGCAGGAATCTTACGAGGGAAAACTTCGTTCAGGCCATGGAAGGGATTCGCAACTTCAAAGGCATAATGGGTGTAATCAGCTACAAGCCCTTTGACCCCAATGATCCCTTCTGCAGGCAGGGCCAAAATGAGGTGTTCCTCAGCCAGTGCCTGGAAGGGGCAAAGAGCAAGAAGCTTACAGACTGGCTAGGAATAAAGGTTGATCTCAAGAAGATTGTAGCAAAATAAGCTTGGGTACAAGGCTCGATATCATGGCGCCATTTTTCAGGGTGGAAGATCTTTCCATCTCGTTCGGAGGGCTTCAGGCCTTAGCGGAGATCACCTTTGAAGTCCAAAAGGGGATGATCTTCGCCATCATTGGCCCGAATGGAGCAGGGAAGACCACGCTCTTTAACTGCATAAGCGGCATCTACCGCCCTGACAAGGGCAGGATAATATTCAAGGGACGGGAAATCCAGAGGCAAAAGCCCGACAAGATCGCCCGCCTTGGTATTGCCAGGACATTCCAGAATATCGAGCTCTTCTCCCACATGACCACCATGGAAAACCTGATGCTCGGCAGGCATATCCACATGAAGACAGGGCTCTTCCGCGGGGCCTTCTTGTGGGGAAGAAGGTCGTTTGCCGGCCGAGAAGAAGTGGCACACAGGCAAAGGGTTGAGCAGATAATCGACCTGCTCGACCTTCAATCCGTAAGGAACAAGATGGTAGGCGCCCTTCCCTATGGAACCCAGAAGCTGGTGGAGCTGGGGAGGGCGCTCGCCCTCGAACCGGAGCTTCTGCTCTTGGATGAGCCGTGCGCCGGTATGAACTCAGAGGAAAAACAGGATACCATCTTCTGGATCAAGGACATTCAAGACGAACTGGGAGTGACAATCCTGCTCATAGAGCACGACATGAAGATGGTGATGGATATATCGGAACGGATCCTGGTTTTGAATTTCGGCAGAATCATTGCGGAAGGCACCCCTTCCGAGGTTCAGAGGCACCCAGAGGTGCTTAAGGCCTACCTGGGGGAGGAACAAGAGCTTGCCGCTGCTTGAGATAAAAAATATAGAGACCTACTACGACCTGATATATGCCCTAAGAGGGGTCTCTTTAGATGTGGAAGAAGGCATCATCACCGCCATCCTTGGGAACAATGGAGCTGGCAAATCCACCATTCTCAAGACAGTAATGGGGCTGATCGAGGATCAGCCCGACAAGGGGACCATCCACTTCATGGGAAAGCGCATTGACGGCAAGGACACCGAAGACATAGTGCGCATGGGCATATCCTTTGTCCCTGAGGGCCGCGAGGTATTTGAGGAGTTGACCGTAAGGGAGAATCTCCTCATGGGTGCCTACACCAGGAAGGACCGGGGAGGCATCAAGGAAGACTTTGAGAGGATCTACCAACACTTCCCCGTGCTGAGGGAAAGGGAAGGCCAATGGGCAGGGACCCTCTCCGGCGGAGAGCAGCAGATGCTGGCCATCGGCAGGGCCCTGATGAGCAGGCCAAAGCTCTTGATGCTTGACGAACCTTCCCTTGGGCTCTCCCCCCTCTTGGTCAAAGAGATCTTCCGTATAATTGAAGACATAAACAAACAAGGGGCCACCATTTTGCTGGTGGAGCAGAACGCGCGCATGGCCCTGGGCATATCTCAGTTTGCCTTGATTTTGGAAAACGGCCGGTTCGTGATGAAGGGCCCATCAAAGGAACTCATGGAAGACAAGGATGTAAAAGAGTTCTATATGGGAATCCGGTCAGAGGAATCGGTAAAGGGATTCCAACGCTGGAAGAGGAAAAAGAGGTGGAGATAGGTGATTGAACCGACCACGGCACCTGCCGTATTCAGAAAAACCATGAAGAAATACGGTGATCGTGTGGCCCTGAGAAAAAAGGAATACGGGCTTTGGCACGATATCTCGTGGAATGAGTATTACAGGGCTGCAAGCCGTGTAGGGGCAGCCCTTATCTCCATGGGCCTTGAACCTGGAGACTGCGTTGGGATCATAGGGGATAACTGCCCTGAATGGGTGATTATTGATATGGGGGTTCAGTGTGCCGGAGGAGTTGCGGTCGGCATTTACGCCACCAATGCTTGGCAACAGGTTGAATATGTAATCCAGAACTCAGAGTCCAAGTTCTTTTTTGTGGAAAATGAGGAACAGCTGGACAAGTGGCTCCATTTCAAAGGCAACGCCCCACAACTCAAAAAGGTCATAGTCTGGGACCTGGAAGGCCTGCGCCACTTTCGTGACCCAATGGTGATGAGCTTTGAGGAGCTGATGGAAAAAGGGGAGGAAATCCTCCGCCAACAGCCCGACATCGTAGAAAAAAGGATTGATAACTTGGGCCCCCAGGACCTCTCGGTACTCATTTACACCTCAGGAACCACAGGGCCTCCCAAGGGGGCCATGCTCACTCACCGAAATGTCACATGGATGGGACAGGCCATTGCCATTGACAATCCCATATTTGACACCGACGAGGTCCTCTCCTTCCTACCCCTTTGCCATATATTTGAAAGGCTTTTTTCAGTATTTGCCCATATTACACACGGCTATACCGTCAACTTCATAGAAAACCTTGACACCGTAACCGACAACATGATCGAGGTCTCGCCCACCGTGGGCTATGCAGTGCCGAGGATCTGGGAGAAATACTATTCGGCCATCTACATAAGGATGTCAGATGCCACCTGGTTCAAGCGGATGGCCTTTGGCGCTGCTCTCAAAATCGGCCGCAAACGAGCCTCCTTGATGATGGGTTTTAGGAAGGTCCCTGTCCATATAGGGCTCCTATACAAGCTGGCCTACGTGGCCGTATTCCGAAAGCTTAAAGAGAGGCTGGGATTTGACCGGCTGCGCGTAGCCTACTCTGGTGCTGCCCCTATCTCTCCGGATGTGCTTCACTTCTTTCAATCCATTGGGGTAAATCTCATAGAGGGCTACGGCCAGACAGAGGGGACAGGGGTCACTTGTGTGTCCAGAGTGGGGCGAGTAAAGTTTGGCACCGTTGGGCCGCCCATCACCGGCACCGAGGTGAGGATCGCAGATGACGGGGAGATCCTGGTTCGCTCGCCCAGTGTGTTTAAAGGATATTTCAAGAATCCAGAGGCCACGGCGGAGACACTAAGGGAGGGCTGGCTTTACTCAGGCGATGTGGGTGAAATAGATGAGGACGGCTATCTAAAGATTACGGATCGAAAGAAAGACATTATTGTAACGGCTGGCGGCAAAAACATCACCCCCCAATACATAGAAAACAAGCTAAAATTCAGCCCCTATATCAACGATGCCGTAGTGATTGGGGATGGCAGAAAGTACCTTACTTGCCTTATAATGATTGATGAGGACAATGTGGTGAAATACGCCCAGGACCACAAGGTGCAATTTTCAACCTATAAGGACCTTACCCAGCATCCAGAGATAATAAAGCTCATCCAAGGGGAGGTGGACAAGGTAAACGAGCAGCTGGCCCGGGTTGAGCAGATCAAAAAGTTTACCATCCTGCCTAAGAAACTTTATGAAGAAGACGGTGAGGTCACACCCACTATGAAGGTCAAGAGGAAATATGTAAACGAGGCCTTTAAAGACCTGATTGAGGCCATGTACAAGGGAAGAAGGTAAGATCCCTTTCAGCTCCCTTTCTTAATAAAAGAAAATCCTCTCCTTATGCCCTTTTCATTCAGATCAAAAAATTTCTCTTTTCCTTTCAGCGCGGCCTTCATGCCGGCTACAGTTTCATCTTCGGTGAGCAGCCCTGTCTTGGCACACACCGCCCCTATCATAACCATATTGGCTGCCCTCTCTGAGCCCACTTCTTTTGCGAGCTCCAAGGTGGGGACCATTATCACCTCCACATCGTCTCTCGCCGGCCCTTCGCTCACCATGGAGGAATTAAGAAATATAAGGCCGTTTGGCACCACAGCAGGGCCAAACTTGTCTAGCGATGGCAGATTCATT
>JAMOVZ010000467.1 GCA_027061865.1 Desulfobacterales bacterium | reverse complement strand
ATCTAGGAGGTGCTGCCATTATGACCTGTCTTGCCTTCGCGGCTTTGGCAACATTCTTTGCCTTCTCCACCGCCTCTCTTGAAAATCTCTTGTCTAACTCTTCATGATGTCTGGAGCGGTGATCGTCGTATCCATGAGCAGGCCCACCCCGTGGCGCCCTTCCCCTTCCGGTCTTGGCCTCAGTAAACAACTCCCTGTCGGGCAAGCGCTTTTCTGGATTCTCGATCTCATCCTTAAGCTCAAGCTTGGGCCCGGACTCCAGTTCAGGAAATTCAACCGGCTCCAAAGAAAAAAAACGCGCCTCTGCCTCACTTACCACTGCCACGCAATACTCACCTCCCTCCATTTTTCGTGGTTTAATAGGGGAAACATATGAGACCATTACCAGTGCAAACCTCCCTGCCCGTCTTCTACTCCCAGGGGGGAGGCGGCCTGACCCCATAAGGCCAGAAGATTTGAGACGAGGAGCTTTTAGATGTCAAAATAGCACACATGCTCCCTGGGGCTCAACACCACTGAGGGCGACTCACTTAGTTAATGCGCTTCTTGTAGATAAGAAGACCTGCAAAAAGGGCCGCCCCGGCCACAAAGAAGATCCCGCTAAAACCAGCGGCCTGCCCCACATAGCCCAAAGTGACAGAGCCCACAAATGAGCCGCCGTCTATTCCTCCCGTAAATATGCCCGTAATCTTGCCCCTGATGGAGGCCGGCTCGTCCCTTATTATAAAGGCATTTAAGCAAGGAAAAAGGAATCCGTGGCCGCAGCCGGCCATGAGCCCTGAGGCCACAAGCACAATATCTCCCACCAGGAACATCAGCATCAACAACCCTGAACCGGTTAAAATCAGCGCATAAGGGATTACTGACTCTTCCCCTATTCTGTCTGCTATCCTGCCTCCCAAGAGCCTGGTAATTACTGCCGCCGCCGAGTAGCTGATATAATAAAGGGAGGCCAGGCCCAGGCCTTTTTCTTCTACAAATGGGGCCACAAAGCCCCCTGAGGCCGCAAGCCCAAAACCAAAGAGAAATGCCAGAAGAGCCACGGTGATGATCCTCTCTTTTCTCAGGATTGAAAAGAAGGACTCATCAGCCTCTTCCTCCTCCTGTGCCATGGACTCCGGCAAAAAAAGTTGCAACAGGAATCCCATCAGGCCGAGAAGGGCCGAGGTGAGGAAAAACAGATCAAATCCCCACTCCTTAATAACCATCTCAGCTATAAAAGGCCCTGCTGCCAACGCAATCAGCCCTGTGGCGCCGAACATGCCTATGCCTTCGTTCAGCCTCTTATCTGGAAGGATATCCGCCACATATGTAAATGAGGCCGTAAAACATATGGCAAGTCCCACACCATGGATAAGCCTTACCAGAATCAAAGAAAGATAGTATTCATGAAGACCTCCCTCAAAAAGCAAATATACGAGTGGAGTAAAGCTCATTATGGCTGTGCCAAGGCTGTAGGAGCGCTTCCTCCCGAATCTATCCACCATGTGGGAGATCCAAGGCCTGCATAGGACCGAAGAGAGGGCAAAGCTCCCCATGAGGATCCCGATATCTTTTTCTTGCCCCCCTCTCGCAGTGATAAATAGGGGGAAGAGGAAAAAACATCCAAAGCTTGAAACAGTGAAAAAATTGGAAATGGAAATAAGGAAAAAAGTTGGGCTGTATACAGTGGAGCGTGGATTTGTGATGGCCATAGGATCCCGGGGCAAATCTGGCTTTCATACCTCCGTGCTCAATTAAATTCGTGCAATAAGAATATATCAAACAGATTCCAAATACTCTACTCAAACCCCTTGGGATCCAAGAAATTCCAGGAGGGTTTCCGGCAGGGGTTGACTTTGATTACTTGCTTATGTCAGAAATGATATAAGCATGAAGGGTAAAGGGTGAAGTCTTGGGGGTGATGGGAGGAGAGGAATTAAGTATGGATGGGTTTTTCAATGTAAAGAGTACTGAGGAGGTCTTGGACATACTTGGACAGTTCCCCTGTGTGGAGGGTGAGACGCTGGCAATTGAAAATGCACTCCATAGGGTAGTGAGCCAGGACATAGTCTCTCCTGAAGACCTTCCTTCCTTTAGCCGCTCTTCAATGGATGGTTATGCAGTAAGGGCCCGCGATACCTTTGGGGCCACAGAGTCTCTGCCCGCCCTCTTGGAAGTGGTTGGAGAAGTGGCCATGGGGGCTTGCCCACAGATAGAGGTGGGCCCGGGGCAAGCAGTAAAAATCTCCACTGGAGGGATGCTCCCCAAAGGAGCAGATTCAGTGGTAATGGTGGAATACTGCCATCCTCTTGACTCCACCACCATAGAAGTCACCCGCAGTGTCTCCCCCTTAGAAAATGTAATCCAGGCAGGTGACGATATACGAAAGGGCCAAACCGTGATAAAGAAGGGCCACAGGTTAAGGGCCCAGGACCTGGGACTCTTGGCAGGGGTGGGAATAAATGAGATTCCAGCCTATGTGATGCCACGTGTTGCCATCATCTCTACCGGTGACGAAGTAGTTGACCCTCGCAGCAAACCCGGCCCCGGACAGGTAAGGGATATCAACCGCTTCACCTTGTCTGCCTTCTGCAAGAAAATGGGGGCTGCTCCCCGCTATTTCGGGCTTTCAAGGGATGAGTTTGAGGATATGCGCTCAAAGGTGGAGGCAGGCCTTGAGTGGGGGCACACCGTGTGGATATCTGGAGGGAGCTCTGTTGGAACAAGGGATCTGACTTTGCGGGTACTGGAGTCTTTTCAAGACTTTGAGCTCTTGGTCCACGGTGTCTCTGTAAGTCCGGGCAAACCCACCATAATCGGGAGAGCATCGAAAAAGGCCCTGATAGGACTTCCAGGACATGTTAGCTCCGCCCTGGTGGTGGCCCAAGTTTTCATGCAGAAACTGCTCCTCACCCTCTCAGGGGCGGTATCCAATCCTTGGGAAAGACCTGCCGCCATTGAGGCCCGGATAACCAGAAACGTGGAATCAGCTCCCGGCAGAGACGACTATATCCGGGTGCGGCTCTTCAAGGGGCCGGACGGGGGATTTATGGCCGAACCCCTCTTTGGGAAATCGGGGCTTATCTCTCCCCTGGTCGAGGCCCATGGATTGGTTTGCATTTCAAGGAACCTGGAAGGCATTTATGAGGGCGACAAAGTGATGGTGCACCTCCTTACTTAACCGGGGAAACTGGGGGACAAATTGGTAAAAAGAAAGATATATCTTGCCATGAAGGGCCTACAAGAGGCCCGGAAAATCTTTTTTGAAAAAGTAGGCCATCACAAAAGGACAGAGGCAGAAAAAATCCTGGTGGAGGAGGCCCTGGGACGGGTTACGGCCGAACCTGTATTTGCCAGATATTCCGCCCCTCCCTATCACTCGGCCGCCATGGATGGAGTGGCAGTAAAGGCCGACAAGACCTACGGGGCAACCGAGAGGAGGCCTGTTATCCTTGAGCTAGGCTCGGATGCGGTGTGGATTAATACGGGCCAGCCCCTTCCCAAGGGCTTTGACTCAGTGATCATGATTGAAAAACTCCACCAAGTGGATGAACACAGGATTGAAATCCGTTCCGCCGCCTACCCATGGCAGCATGTAAGAAAAGTAGGGGAGGATGTGGTGGCTACCGAACTGCTCCTTCCTCAAAACCACCGTATAAGGCCTGTTGACATGGGGGCCATGGTGAGTGCCGGGATCTTTTCTGTCAAGGTCTGGAGGAGGCCAAGGGTGGTCATAATTCCCTCAGGCGATGAATTGGTTTCGGTTCAGGAATTGAGGGAGGTTGACCGCGTAAAAGAGGGCCAAGTGATAGAATATAACTCCATTGTGCTCTCCGGCCTTGTAAGGGAGTGCGGGGCCGAACCCCTAGTTTGGGAGAAGGTGCCAGACAAAAAGGGAGCCCTGGTGGAGGTGCTGGAGCGTGCAGTGGCCGGCCCTTCAGACCTTATTATGATAAACGCAGGCTCTTCTGCAGGAAGCAAGGACTATACGGCCGAGGCAATCCAAGAACTGGGAGAGCTCTTGGTCCATGGTGTGACCATGATGCCGGGCAAACCCACCATCTTGGGCGTCATTGACGGCAAACCAGTAGTGGGCAATCCTGGCTATCCTGTCTCAGCTGTGCTCTCCTTCGAGCAGTTCGTGGCCCCCCTACTCTATTCCATGGTTGGCCTTAGGGCTCCGGAAAGGCCCAAGATAAAGGTGAGTCCCAGCAGGGACATCCCCTCAAAGTTAGGGGTAGAGGAGTTTGTGAGGGTAAATATCGGGCTCGTGGGTGAGCGTTATGTTGCAACACCCCTTCCCAGGGCAGCCGGTGCCATCACCACTCTTATCAGGGCAGAAGGCCTTTTAAGGATAGATCCGCTCTCAGAGGGTATCTCCCAAAACCAAGAGGTGGAGGCAGAACTGCTGGTCCATAAAGAGGAGTTGCTCAATACCCTGGTCTTTATTGGAAGCCATGACATCACCATTGACCTGTTCTCTGACGAGTTGAGGAAGAGGGGCTTGCCGATCCGGGTCAGTTCCGCCAACGTGGGCAGCCTTGGCGGCATCATGGCATTGCGCAAAGGTATATGCCACTTGGCCGGCTCCCACTTGCTGGATGCCGAGACCGGCCAATACAATCTCTCCTACATTAGGCGTTATTTAAAAGGGGTGCCGGTATTGGTTTATCACCTGGTCAAAAGGGAGCAGGGCCTGATCGTGGCGAAAGGTAATCCAAAAGGCATCCAGGGCCTCCAGGACCTGGCACGAGAGGACATAACATTCGTGAACCGACAAGCAGGTTCCGGCACCAGGGTGCTTCTGGATCACTTGCTGCAGAAATCCGGTATAGATCCTCACCGTATCAAGGGCTACCAACACGAGGAGTTCACGCATATGGCAGTGGCCGTTGATGTGCTGAGTGGTGCGGCCGATTGCGGCATGGGCATATTTGCGGCGGCCAAGGCCTTGGACCTGGATTTTATCCCTTTGGAAAAGGAGCAGTA
>JAMOVZ010000466.1 GCA_027061865.1 Desulfobacterales bacterium | reverse complement strand
CTCCCGTGATAAGTACGCACAAGGCAATGCTTACCCCTTGGCACTTAAGATAAAGATCAAGCAGGGGTGGTATCTTCACGGCCTATCAAGACAGGGTGGGGCAGAACTCATTCCGACCACACTTGAGGTGAAATCTAGTAAGGACATTTTCATAGAAAATGTGAAATTTCCTGCTCCTCGGTTGAAAAAATTTCAATATACCTCTGATCAGGTTGAGGTCTATGCCGGCACCATTATTGTAACGGCCCGGCTTCGCATAACTCCAAATGCAAAGACCGGCCCAAGGATCCTGAAAGGGGTGCTCAAGTACCAACCATGTTCAGAGACCCTGTGCTTGCCTCCAGAGACCGTATCATTTGGCATAAAGGCAGAGATAGTTCCAAAGGGAAGCGCCACCAGAGCGATCAACCAGCAATTCTTCACAAAATTAGCAGAAGCTCCCTCCGGGGCCAAAGAGCCCATTAAACAGGACTCTGGCCGAGGGCTCTTTCTGGCACTGCTGGGGGTTTTTTTAGGAGGGCTTGCCTTAAACCTTAGTCCCTGTGTTTATCCTTTGATTCCCATAACGGTTTCCTACTTCGGAGGTAGGAGCAATGCAATCCGGGGGTTGCGGATAGCCCACGGTGCTGTTTATATGGCTGGACTTTCCATTACCAATTCAGCCCTAGGGGTGGCAGCTGCTCTTGGGGGAGGGATGATAGGGTCGGCGCTTCAGAGCCCATTTGTCCTTTTGGGGGTGGCTGGAGTCCTTGTGGCATTGGCCCTCAGCTTCTTCGGCCTTTGGGAATTGCGGCTTCCTCCGGAGCTCGTGCAAGCGGCCTCTAAAAATTTCAGCGGGCTTTTTGGAACATTTTTCATGGGCCTTACCTTGGGTGTTGTGGCAGCCCCATGCCTTGGCCCATTCATCCTGGGGCTGTTGACCTATGTGGGACAGAAAGGGGATCCCTTCTTGGGATTCCTTTACTTCTTTCTATTGAGCTTGGGCCTTGGGCTCCCCCTGGCACTCTTGGGAATCTTTTCAGGGGCCATAGATAAATTGCCTGTCTCAGGAGAGTGGATGCTGTGGGTGCGCAAGGGGTTCGGCTGGGTACTGATTGGCATGGCCGTGTACATGCTAAGGCCCCTCATACCGGGAGATGAGGCAAGGGCCCTGGTGGTGGCACTGGCATTGGGTGCGGCGGGCCTTCACCTGGGATGGCTGGATAGAACTTCTGGGGTGGGGTCGGCGCGATTTTCCCTCATTAAGAAAGCGGTGGGCCTAATACTTATTGTCGCGGCCATATACTGGGGAGCATCAGAGTTGAGGCCTTCAAGTGAAGGAATCAAGTGGGTGCCATACAAACAAGGCATCCTTGAAGAGGCAAAAAGGGAGGGGCAGCCTGTCATGCTTGACTTTTATGCAGAGTGGTGTGCACCATGCAGGGAGATGGAACGGACCACTTTCAGGGATAAAGAGTTGGTAGAGGTTGCCTCAAAGGTCAAGGCGGTGCGTGTTGACCTCACCCGCAAGACCCCCCTAAACCAAAGCATTGTAAAGCGCTTTGGCATTAAGGGGGTTCCCACCTTGGTGTTTATTAAGGCAGACGGAAAAGAGGCGAGAGGGCTTCGAATCGAGGCCTATGTCTCAGCAAAGATCCTCAAGCAACGCATTCTCAAACTGCTTGAAAATTAAGGTGACCTGACAACCAGTCCCATCCCCCTCTGCTCCCATTTAACTTTCAACTTCTTCCTTGGTCTTGCCTCCCACCCGGGCCAGCGGCCTTCCTGCGGCGGTCACCACCAGGGCCACCACTATCTCGTCGGACCAAGGGGCATCCTCCACCCGCACGGTCATGGCATCAAAGTGGGAGCGGACAAAGGCCTCGTCTTTGTAGTGAACCGGCACATCTATGGGAGTTCCAGGCCCACCCATCTTCTTGGCCGAAGGAATTATGGCCTTGCCTCCCCCCAGGGCCTCGCGAAAGGGTTTTCCCAGCTTTGGATGAAGGATGGCGGCTGCATGCTCCCTTTCCCCCTTCTCTCCTACTATGGCTGCCTTGCCATAACTCTCTGCCTGCTCAGGCCCTATGCCCAGGGCCTCAAGGGCCATCTTCCCAAGGATGCCACCCAACTGCTCTCCCACATCCATAAGGGGGGTGAGATCCTGCTCATATCTTCCGGCAAAGGGGTTCTTGATCACTGCTATTGCAGCAGCCCTCCTGTTGGGAGGCTCAATCTTTTGTCCAGCCTCTTTTCTGACATCTTCCACAACGGTCACATACTTTCTCACTTCCATGCTCAACTACCTCCTTTTTTCTTCAAAAACCCGTTTCAATCCTTATCGGGGGAGGGGGATGTTTCCCCCTTTGCCCGGAGTTAACAATTACCACTTCAACTGACAACCTGATTTTCAAATGCCAGCATTAGAGGTTCAAAGGCCGTGAGATCATTAGACCTGTTTGAAGGCTTAAGAGAACTTTGGACAGGAATGACCTCATATTTATAATTATCTATTTTTCTATTAACTCTTCCCATAAACCAACCGAATCATCAATCCCCTGAACATTCACATATGCCCCCAATATAACCTCATCCTCCAGCAAGCTGCTGGCCTTAGCCAGTGCCTTTTCCAGGGCCTCTTCCTTCTTTTTAAAAGCAAGCTGGGCACGCACTGTAACCAATTTGTCAGGGATGTCAGTGTCTGGATCTAAAGAGGCTGCAGCTGCTTGTTCGACGCCTTGGTCTTCTACAAAGGAGGCATTGGCCACCGCTGTGGCCGCAGCATCGGCAATGGCCGCCCCTTGCGCCAGCACCGTGACGGCAGTGGCCACTCCCCGCGTGAGGCTCCTTCCCCCAAGGCCGCTTGTTGCAATTCCCCAGGAAGGTTGAGACGACTCCAGGTTAAGGAATAAACAAGAGGAGGACCCATTATCACCATTTACTACAGCCATCCGCACTCGGTTGCCTGGGGCAAGAAAGATAGCAATATCCCCACCGTTATTTACCACCACCCGGGTCATGCCCCTGCTCACTAGAAAATGGGCCACGTATTCAGAGATGGTACCAGCCACTGCTGCCATGGGAGTGAGTTCATGAGGATCAACCATGCCTACGGCATCTATCATGCATCTTACAAGAGGGTCACCAGGGTGACCTTCTAACATATAGCAAGGCAATCGCAATGCTTTCCTGTGCAAGGCTATACGCGTTAGATAGGAAAAACTTTCTTTTGCCGCCCTTATACAATCGGCCATTTGCGGCACTTGGCCGATACAGCCTTGGATCACAAGCCTCATGGGGCCCAGCTCTGCCAATATGCGGCCCCTGTCCAAGACCTGTATGGTTCCTCCTTTATCCATGGCTGCTCTAGTCAAGCACCTCCCTTGGCTCTATGGCCTGGAATGGCTTCATGGCCTCCAAATGGCCACCCATGGCTTCATAGTCTGCAAGGAGCATGGTGTATTCCACAGGACAGATCATGGCAGGGGTGGGAGTCCAGTAAAAAGCGCCCTTTTTCACCCTTTCCACGTCCACCATGAAGTTGATGCCGCCACCCGGCAGGAGAAAGGTGGGGGCCCCTCCAACAGTTATGCAGGCCTTTGCCTGGTGTACGGCTTGTGTGAGCCTTAGCGGATGTTTTACCACCCCGGCCCTGGCACTCCCTCCTGTGCCCCCTAAAAATAAGGCTGAAACCCGCGAGGGCTCACATGCATCCTCTATGGCCTTTACCGCTTTCCTTGCCTCTGGAGGAAGGGGAATCCTTTTTAGGGAACCGTTTTCTTGTAACACAAAATAAGCCGCCTTTGTGCCGGTGGTCTCGGTAATGAGTATCCTCATGCCAGGCCATGCCACAGTCATATCAATTGATTGGATCACCTGCTCTGGCTCTTCAATGGATGTCCCTCCCCATCCATTCCCTTTATCACCAAAGTAGCGGCCAGGGGTGCTCATTGGAAAGCGGAGCTTTACGCCTGTAGGTCGGGCTCCAACAAACTTGCCAGCTTCGTGCAGACTCATAAGGCTGGTGATGTGGGAATCAAGCACGATGACCTCGTCGGCAGCTTGTATGAAAAGAGGTGCGAAGAGCCCCATGGTGGCACTTCCACAACCCACCCTCATTCGGGAAGGGCTCTCCCCTCCAATGATGGGCGGTTGGCCCACCTGGATTTCAAGCCTGGCTCCGCCATCAATCTTAAGCTTCACCTTTTCCCTGTTTGCCAGTTTGGTCATTGTGCGGGCGACCACAAATCCATCCGTTCCTGTGAGCAGATTCACACCGCCAATGGATAACATCTTGGAGCCGTATTGTTCTGTGGTGACCATTCCAACCCGGCACTTCCGCGCAAACACGCGGGCCCCCTCTTCGCCCACTGGGAGGTCTGTGTCGATCTTGACCATCAAGGTGCTGTAACTCAATGGGGCTTCAGTGACCACCGTGACCACGTCCGCTTGGCCTCGTCTCTGTCTCACAATGAAAGGGGAAGGCTTGCAATCTGGGTAAGTGGTGCCCGCGCCTATGCCAGTAATTATGGGCTGTCTTATTTCAACGGCCGGCTCCGGGCCCACCGTATCTTTGACAGCGGAGAAGGGATGAAGCGGAGTGAGCCTGACGAGCCTGCCCCCCTGGTTTTCATATCTATGGCAAGCCCCTCTGTAACCTGCGTTTATCTTGCACTTGATCGGGCATGACTCGCATGTTATGGCTCCCTCTGGTTCCAAGTCTCCCTTGAGGACTGCTCCTTCTGGGCACACCCGGCTGCATACCCCGCACCAGGTGCACTTGGCCTGGTCAATGTTGGCCTTCTTGTGGCGCATGCTTATGGCCTCAACAGGGCAGTCCCGGGCACAGAGGCCACATCCTCTACATCTTTCCTCATCAATCTTCATGGATCACCAGCGCCGGCTCACTCTGATATCCCCAATTTACCAACCCTCCAATCAGCTAGTCTCCAAGTACCTGTGGCATAGTTTTTGGCGGGGGAGTGTTCCTGCTTTTGT
>JAMOVZ010000465.1 GCA_027061865.1 Desulfobacterales bacterium | reverse complement strand
GCCCATCCCCGGTTCTTTCCATACGCCTTTACCAGGCCTGAATTCTTGGAAGGAACCATCACCGCCCTAAAGGGCATGGGAGCACGGGCAGATGATATCAAGGTGGGGGAGCGCTCTGGTATCACCATTCCCACAAGATTTTGTTTTAAGCACGCTGGATACTTTGAGGTATTGAAGAGGCAAGCAGTGAGGGCCTGTTGCTTTGATGAGGTAATGCAGGTCCCTGTAAAATTGGGCCATCCTGATGCGTTGAGGGATCTCATATTCTTACCAAAAGATGTGGTGGGGTGCGATTTCTTTGTAAATCTTCCAAAGTTCAAGGCCCATCCCTGGACACGCCTTACCCTGTGCCAGAAGAACCTCGTAGGCATCCAGGACGACCGCCACAGGCTCCTTGATCACAACACCTATCTTGAGCACAAAATTGCTGATCTCCAGGAGGTGATAAAAAAACAGTTCATCGCAGTGGATGCCATAGTGGCGGGGCAAAAGATGATGTTAACGCCCACGCCATACAAGTTAGGGGCAATTGTTATGGGCACCAACCAGTGTGCAGTGGATACGGTATGCTCCCATATGGTCAACGTGGATCCTGCCCAGGTGGCTCACCTGCGTTTGGCCTCAGAGAGGGGCTATGGCCCCATTTCATTGGACCAAATAGATATTGAAGGCGATTACCTCTTGGAGGAGATCCAGGCAAAGACCGGTGACTTCCAATTTTGTCTCGAGCGGATTGATTCATACTTTGGTCCACAAAGTAACCTTTCGTGCACTGTGGGAAGCTTTCCAGAGGAGCATTCAAGAGACTATTGCTGGGGTGGATGCCCTGGTGCACTCCAGGAGGCAATGCACATCCTACGGGCGTTCAACCCGGGGTTAGATAAAAGGATGAAAAAGATCCGCTATGTGGTGGGTAGAGTGGAGGGCCCCTTGGACCTGGAGGAAGACGAAAGGGTGATTTTTGCTGGAGATTGCACTGCTTGGGAAGGTGAGATTGATGGAAAGAGGGTAAAGATTGAACCTAGGTACCGGAGAAAGGAGGAGATAGATCCCCGCACTGCACCCTCCAGCGACATGATTCTAAAGAACCTGGCCTCGCTCTGGGAGTGTCTCAAGAGCCGTTCCTCCCGGTATGTACGTGCCTATGGATGCCCCTTCTCAGTTGCAGAGCATGTGAATTATCTGTCTGCCCTTGGAGGGGTGAAAAATCCAAACTTTGACCATCGGCTGTTTTTCTCTGTTAATGTGGCCTATTGGCAGATGAGATTTATGAGATTTCTGAACCGTTTGCTTGATTGATTATAAATCTTCGTAAGGGTAAAGTTCTGATGCCACATAGCCCAGTCCCAGCCTTTCCAAGTGCTCCTTTTCAGGCCTACCCGTGTTTTTGTCCCAATGCATGAATTCATAAAACTCGTTAACCAACTTTTCATAGTCAAGCCTGATGCCCCTGGCAGGACCTTTCTTGTGAGGGGAGGCCCAAACCAGCCTGGGATGGGGCCTGAAATTTTCAGCAGGATTAATGCCCTCTCTCACATTGAAGCAGTGCCTGAGCTGGAAAATGCGCTCGCCTGTTTTGATGTATTCCTCTGGGCTCAAATCCAGGCCAGTAGCCGCATTTAGCCACTCGACTAAGGGCATTTCACCTCCGATCTGGGTGCCGAAAAGGCAGATCCCGGCACAGTCCACGAGCATTTTATAAAAGCAGTCAAGGGCAAGGTCCCTGGCCTTGGATGTGAAATCGAACCTCTTTTTTCTGGTCGTTATCAGGGGCACGGGGGAGAGGCTTGGGAACTGTTTTTCGAGCCTCTGGAGTTCAAGATACTGATAGGCGGCAGTGGTGTGTCTTGCTGGAGTTGGTTGAAGGCAATAGGATACAAGGAATCCAGGGTCAAACTTGGGATCGTGCATAGGGGCCTCCACCCCTCCACAGTGAACAGCATACTTTATTGAGCTGGGGCCGATTTTCTCTGAAGCATGTTTGACTCCGTCGGCTAATAAATTTCCTATCCCCTCCCTCTTGATGATCTTCTCTACCAGAGTCAGGATGCCGGCGCTATTCCCCCACCTGAGCTCCAGCCCATCAGTATCCGATGCACTGAGTAGTCCGTTTTCAAAGCATTCAATTGCAAATCCAACAACAGCACCACACGAAATGGTGTCAATACCAGCACGGTTCAGCATGTCATTGATTTTAAAAATGGATGAGAGGTCGCTGTTTACCAGATTTGATCCAAAGGCGCAGATGGTTTCATACTCAGGCTTGTGCATTTCCATAACCTTGTCATCACCTGTCCGGACCCTGACAATACCCCCACATCGAATGGGGCAGGAGTGACACCCCCACTTCTTAATTTCGTGTCTTGTCACCCGGCCTGCCCCGATCTTCCGGGAAAGGCTCAATGGAAAATCGATATAGCCTGCTCCAGCCCAGTTTTTTATGGGGCTGTCTCCATTTTCTGCGCTCATGGCCGTGAGAGAGCAGGTGCCGAATTTCTTAAGTAGTAGGCGCCATAGCACGGAAGGCTGCCTCAAGTAAAAGAGGCCAGGCCTGGTGACCCTGCCCACTGCGCCTAGAATGGAGTCATTGAGGATCGGCTCCATCCACTCGAAATTTTTCAGCCTTTGCATGAACTCCCTGCTCAGCCGAATCACACGGCTGCGGTCTGAAACCGGGCACTTGAGGGAGCCATAGGCAACTACTGCCTTGACCTTCTTGGAACCCATCACAGCACCGAGCCCACAGCGCGCGGCTGCGCGGCCTCCGCTATGAAACACCCCCGCCATCAGGCTCAGCCTTTCTCCTCCTGGGCCGATGGTTACCGCTTGAGCCCTTTTTCCGTGCCTTTTCTTAAGTACGTCTTCAGTCTCAATGGTATCCAATCCCCACAAGTCCCCGGCCTCCTTGACAGCTAGGCCGTTTTCATCCACCAAGATATAGATGGGCGAAGCACTCCTACCTCGAATGAAGAGGGCATCAAAGCCGCAGCGTTTAATTGCAGGTGAAAAAAAGCCCCCACAACTCGAATCGCCCCAGCTGTGGGAGGCGGGTGACTTGGCCACCACAGTGAATCTTCCTGAAAACAAGGCTCCCGTATCTGTCAAGTCTCCAGGAAGTAAGCCGAGTATATTTTGAGGCCCCAAGGGATCAATATTTGGTCCCATCTGGTCCCACAGCACCTTGGCCCCTATCCCTATTCCGCCCAGGTAGTGGCTGCAAAAGTCTTGTGGAAGCTCCTCCACCCAGGTTTTTCGGGTTGAGAGGTCCACATGCAAGACCTTGCCCCACATTCCCAGCGCCCTTGCCCTACCTTCGTATTTCATACCAGGCCCTCCAATTCAAAACTCCAATTGGTAGATCTGATTCCGTAACCAGTGAAATATCAACGGCTTTCCTAGTTTTCTATTGTCAGAGGCAGCTTTTTGGGTTTTAATAACATCAAAAAATCATGGTGGGAAACGGTTTCTTTTTAAATTGCTTTCAGACGAGCAACAAAGTTACTAGCGAGGGGGTTATGGGACGATTCTGCCGCATGGCGTTTGGAATTGTTGTAGTAATCACGTTTTTTGGGTTGGTCAGTGGATGCTCAGAGGAGCAGGCCCCCGGGCCTAGTGAGCCCAAGAAGGTGGTATTTAAGATCGAGAGACCCACTCCCAAAAAGGAAAAGTCTGCATCTCAGCCTCCGGAGGCTCATCAGAAGACAGGGACCCTCCACTCAAAAACAAGAATTGAAAAGGAAGCAGAAAGGCCTCTTACCGTAGCAGGAACCAAAGGGGGAAAGAAAGAACAAGGAGTCGCCCTGAAAAATATAGACAAGGCCTCAGTTGGGGAAAAGGTTGCAGAAAGGCCACGAGCTGGCCTCAAAAAAGTCAAGGCAGAGCCCAAAACAGAAAGAGGCAAGCAGGTGGAAGCCCAGGGCCAGCCATCAAGAAAGGCGCCCCTTCCAAAGGGGGTTTATGTGGTGCAGCAGGGCGAATCCCTCTTTTCAATATCGGCCAGTCAAGAGGTGTATTCAGATCCCTTTAAGTGGCCTTTGCTCCTTTGGGTTAATTTGACAATTCTGGATACTATGGGCGGAAAAGGGGCAGTGGAGCACAGGGAACTTCCCCCAGGCACAAAAGTCCGCTTTTTCACACGGGAAGAGATTGAAGACAATCTAAAAAACCTTGGCAACAAGCGCTGGGTAATAAACATGGTCTCTGATAAGACCACCAAGGGGATGTCACGGATTATAGTTAAGCTGGCAAGGGCCGGTATCCCTTCTTATATAGTCATGAGCAGGATAAGGGGAGAAGTCTGGTTCAGATTGAGGTCTGGATTTTTTGCAACCTCATCTGAGGCAAAAAAGATGAAAAAAAGGATAGAAGAGGTTGCAGGACTTAGAGGCTTGTGGCTTTCAAAGGTAAGTGCTCAAGAGCTAAAGGCTTATGGAGGGCTTATTGGAGCAGGCTATCCGTGAATCTCCAGAATAAACTAACAATGCTGGTACTGATATGAAAGGCAAAAAAGTAACAGTTGGTGTCACAGGCGGGATAGCGGCTTACAAGGCCGCTGAATTAGTCCGTCTCCTTGTAAGGGAAGGGGGCCAGGTAAGTGTCGCCATGACCAGAAACGCCACCCGTTTCATTACCCCTATTACATTTCAGGCCCTCACCGGTAGTCCGGTGATTTGGGACATGTTCGCCCAAGAAGGCCCTGACATGGAACACATAAGCTGGGCGCAACAGAGCGATATGATCGTGGTGGCCCCTGCCACCGCCAACATCATTGGAAAGATGGCCTGTGGCATTGCAGACGATTTTTTGAGCACCATGCTATTGGCCTCCACCGCCCCCATACTCCTTTGCCCTGCCATGAATGTGAAGATGTATGAGAATCCAGTGGTTCAAGAGAACTTGACCAGGCTCAAGGAGAGGGGGATCCACATAATGGAGCCCCAAGAGGGAGTGCTTGCATGCAAGGCCGAAGGCAAGGGCAGGCTG
>JAMOVZ010000464.1 GCA_027061865.1 Desulfobacterales bacterium | reverse complement strand
ACGCCTGTTACGAGAAAACTATTCTACAATGGGCTCCATCTTAAGAGCCGGATGATCCTTTTCCTTCAGGAAAGGAAGGATCTCCTCCTCTGTGGTGCCAACAGTTTCATCGGCAATACGGTCTACGAGATCTGGCACTCCCAGCTCCTCACCCCTCTTGATCAGCCGCTCCCTGATCTCTTCTTTGAGGGATTTTGGCATCCACACCATGCGGAGCAGTCCGCCATCTCCTGCTATAAATTTGCGCTGGGTGATGTTGTACTTGGAGTGCCCCACGAATCCAGGAGTAGACTGTCCCCCGCCTATCATACCTGCAAGGGTGGTGAATTTCATCCCTACCGGGGTTTCTCCCGTGTAATCGCGGTGAACCGTCATCACCCCATTACACCCGGGGAGCACGGCGCAGATACACTCGCAGCAACCACAGGTGGTCATGGGAGCATGCACCACGCTATAGAAGTTGTAATACTCAATGGCCTGGCGTGAGGCCTTGTATACGAACTCGTTTACTCCCTTAAACTGACCCAGCTTTGGATCTATGACCTCGCCTTTTTCCACGGGCTGGTTAGGGCCTGTGGGATTGATTTCATAGGAGGCCTTGCAGTCCATCCAGTTGTATGCGCCGCAAAGACCCGTCCTCTCAGGGCTGATTACACACACATGGGTAGGGGCAAAAGACTGACAAAGGGTACAGGAGTAGAAGGTGTCCACTCCCTCGTCGGTCATCTTTTCAACCCTGTCGTCCCTCATCCTGTACTCTTCCCGTGCCCGCTTGGTCAGCTCTTCCACATCCTCGGGCTTGGTGTAAAGGGTAACTTGCACCTTGTCCAGGATATTTCCAAAATCCTGGTGGAACTTGGCATGCAAGATAGTCCCTATGTCCTTGAGGGTGAAGCCCTTTTCAACAGCCTGCTTACTCACCCTGATCCACGCAATGTCCCTTTGCCCTATATGCATGATGCCTTGGGCGTAATTGATCAGGTGGTGGATCTGGCGCTCCAAGATGGGCTCAAAATCTGGCTGCATCTTACGGCCCGCAACCTGTACAAAGATGCCAAGTGGAAGTTTGTCACCCTCTTTCACATCTCCTATGTCAGGGCCGATGACCTCTATCTTTCCATCCTCTATCTCATTCATTTCCGCCATCTTGCACAGCTCTGTGCACTGGCTCTTTCCACCACCCATTTCCACATATAAATCATCTTTGCGCACCCGTTCGCCCTCAAATGCTGGACCATAGGCAAGCGGGATGTCAATCTTGGTGATGGTGACCTTGAGGCCGCGAACCTCAATGGATTTCTGGGTAAGCTCATCATAGCTCACATTTGCCACTACGTGCTCATAGGTACAGACGCCTGTCGGCAGTACCTCTGGAATGTCGGTATCAGCAATGGTCGGGAAGCCCCAGTTGATGGCCCCGGCTGCATTCGCAGCCCACTCAGCATTTACATCCCCCAGGGCGTTGATGAAGGCAAATACCCTGTCTTTTTGGTATTTTAGCTGCTTTTTGTAATCGCCCGGCTGGATACCACCAAAGGCCATGCCCGCCCTGTTGGCAAACCCGAGGGCGAAGACCGCCGCAGAGATATCTGGACCAAATGGGACAAGGCGGGTGTTCCATCCAATCTGAACCCCTTCCTCTATCAGCTGCTCCGCAAAGGTGGTCCCATACTGGTTGGCACACATGAACACATAAATGCTCTTCAGCTGGTATTCCTCTGCTATCTTTTTAGCGATCTTGGACTCTGGAGCGGCACCAACTATCGCGGCAAAGCCGGGAGCAGTGCCGTCAACAAACTCAACCCCGCGCTTTCTCATGATGGTATCATCTGCCGCCCCTAACCAAATCTTGCCGTTTTCCACATCAGGATCTTCCACACCAGGCTGGTAAAAATCTGGATCCTCGATATATCTAATGGCCTCCATAATCTCCTCGGCAAAAATCGCTGCCATGCCTGCATCCAGTAGAGGCCCCAGATAAGGAAGGTGGCAATCTTTCTTGATATGAGGTGGAAGGAGTTTCCGGGCAAACTCCATTGGCTTGAGGGCCGATTCCAGATCTGTTACCTTGATCCCTGTCAAAGAATAGATAATAGGTAAGTAATAAGCCGTATTGGGGAACTCTAGCTTCTGCGTCCCCCCGTATGTCTCAAGGGCTCGCTTGAGCTTCCCTTCCGCTTTGGCTACAATGTTATAAGCACCTTGAATTGCTGCAAATGCTACTAGTTTTGACATATCAAACTTCCTCCCTTCTTAAGAGGTTTTTATTTAAAGTTAGGCTGCTTCCATCTCGCGGCGAGCTGCCATATCAAAGAGCACCCTTTCCCTTGCCTTGTCAATCCCGAGGGCCTTTCTCTTTTTGTCTATGTGGGCGATCATCTTGTGGGCGTGTTCTATGGGGTCTTCCTCCACGTCCCACATGCCGCCATAAATACTTTCAAGCTCTTTGAACAAGTATTCTTTAAATACCGGCGCCCCATCCACAGGCAGTGATCCGCCGAATACCGTGTATACTCCTGAGGCCACGAAATACTGGCCAATGCTGATGGCCTTTTCGCTCATCCACTCTGGGGCCGAGCCCGCAGCGGGCAGATCGCTGATATCGTTACCAAGGCCTCCGGTTTTCACCACTTCTGTGGCTGCCATGAGTATTCGGCTGTTATCCACGCAAGAGCCCATATGAAGCACTGGCGGGATGCCCACTGTCTCGCATACCTCGGCCAGACCAGGGCCACAGAAGACAGCCGCGGCTTCTGGGGTAAGCAAACCAGCCTTACCACAGGCAATCGCGCTACACCCTGTGGTAAGCACTATTACATCATGCTTTATCAATTCCTTGATTATCGTGATGTGGGCACTGTCGTGCATGCTTCTTGCATTATTGCAGCCCACTACACCGCCGATACCCCGTATACGGCCATTGATGATGTTGTCATTTAGCGGGGTGTAGGAAGCCCGAAAGGTGCCGCCAAGATGGTAATTTATAGCCTCATAGCTGAACCCGGCGATTAGTTGGGAGGACTCGTCAGGGATCACCACCTCTTTTTCCCTGTTAGGGAAGTTCTCAATAGCGGTTCTCACGATCTTCTTTGCATCCTCAAAGGCCGTGTGTTCGTCAAACTCGATATGCATAACGTCGCCCGAAGCAATCTTGGCCCTTGGATTGGTGGTAATGATCTTTGTGTGGAAGCACTCAGCCACATTGGCAACATTTTCCATTATACATTGAACATCCACCACCATGGCCTCAACCGCCCCTGTCACAATAGCCAGTTCCTGCTGTAGATAATTTCCAGCCAACGGCACCCCGTGGCGCATGAGTATCTCATTTGCGGTACAGCAAATCCCGCCCAACTGGATTCCATTGGCTCCCTTTTCTTTGGCCAGTTCCAGCATCTCGGGCAACTGAGCTGCCGCAACGATCATCTCGCTCAACAAGGGTTCATGGCCGTGGATAATGATATTTACATGGTCCTCCTTCAAGACTCCAAGGTTGGCCGAGCTCCTTAACGGATAGGGGCAGCCAAAGAGCACATCCTGTAAATCCGTGGCGATCATGGATCCGCCCCATCCATCCCCCAGGGCCGCTCTGGTGCATTGGGCCACCAGATTCTCGTAGTCCTGGTCAACCCCCATATGGGTCCTGTGCATGATCTCCACCACTTCCCGGTCAATACCCCTAGGGATAACCCCTAGTTTTTTCCAAAGCTCGTATCTAGGCTTAGGAGCCCTTTTTATCGTGCAAACCTCTCCTGTTTGCTGTCCCCACTGAGCAAGGGCCTTCTCTCCCACCTCTATGGCGATCTCCTTGATGTCCCTGTCCAGGATCTCACCATTTTCACCCTCAACCGTGGTCTCTACACCAAAATCAGGAGCAATCTCTACCAGCTTTACCGTGTCCTTGATCTCGTAGTCCTTCACTTCCCCCCTGGCCGCTGCCAAAAAGGTCTCTGCCACCGCTCTTCCGTGATCCGAGTGGGAGGCGGCGCCAGAGGCCACCATTCTGGCAAAGTTCCTTGCAGCTATGGTCTCTGGAGTGGCACCGCAGAGCCCTTTGCGGGTATCTTCACCTTCAATGCCGCCTTTGGGAAGAGGCAGCCTACAAGGGCCTTGGGCGCACATCTTGCAACATGTGCCCTGAGCTCCAATGTTACAGGCCTTCATGCTCTGAGCCCTGTCAAAGATGGTCTCCACCTCCAGTTCTCTGGATCTCTCTATGAGATCCTGAGTGGCAGGGTCAATAGACAACTCCTTCGGGTCAACCGGTTTTTTTTCTTTTATTGCCTTTAGTTTCTTTTTGACATCTTCTGCCATATTGAGGTTCCTCCTCTATGAGTTGAATTTATTTGTAAGCAAATATGAACTTCTTCGCCTCACACCACACCCCTTCAGGCTCGGCCTGCCCCTTTTGGTCAAATCTTGGTAACTACCATGAGGCCAGCCTTGTCTTTATGAGTGCCTGTGGATGCGCTCGAGGCGCATGATAAGTTTGTCAACTAAACTGAGCTGATGAGGTGCAGGGGTCTTTGACACTGTGGCTGCCTCCCTCTCTTTACGCTCAGCCTCAAGCTTGGCCTTTTCTTCAGCCCTCTTTTGCCTCAAGGCAAGCAACTCCTCCCGTTCCTTTGCCTTAGCCTCAGCCCTTTTCTTAGCTTCTTCCTCGGCCTTTTTCTTGGCCTCTTCCTCAGCCTTCCTCTTGGCTTCTTCTTCAGCCTTCCTCTTGGCCTCTTCCTCGGCCTTCTTCTTGGCCTCCTCTTCTGCTTTCTTTTTGGCTTCTTCTTCGGCCCGTTTCTTTGCCTCCTCTTCGGCCTTCTTTTTGGCTTCTTCTTCTGAGACCGCTTCTGCCTTCTTGGGCTCCTCTGCCTTCTCTTTTGCCGGAGCCTCCTTCTTGGGAGCGGCCTCCTTTGGTTTCAGCTCAACAACCTTTTCCTCTTTTTTGGGTTTTGGTGCTTCCTTCTTGGGAGCGGCCTTTTTCTTGGCCTTGGGAGCAGC
>JAMOVZ010000463.1 GCA_027061865.1 Desulfobacterales bacterium | reverse complement strand
ACCCACTGGACACGGCGGTGCTGAGTGTCTGCCGATTCACCGCGGGCACCACTTCCAATGTGATTCCTGAACTGGCGGAAATTGAGGGCACCATCAGGGCATTCAGGGAAGAGACCAGGAAGTTTCTGTGGAAACGCCTGGAAGAGATCAGCAAGAGCATTGACAAGGCCTGCGGAACCAATAGCGAACTTGAAATAACGGTTGGCTATCCCCCCTGCATAAACAATGAAGAGGTGGTGGAGTTCATAGCCGATGTGGCAAAAAGGCTTTTTTCACCAGAAAATGTGGTGGAGCTTCCCCCAAGTACAGGAGCCGAGGATTTTGCCTTTTTTGCGATGGAGCGGCCAAGCGCCATCATTCGCATAGGTTGCTCCAATGAGGCCAAGGGCATAACCCATCCGCTGCACTCTGCATACTTTGACCTGGATGAAGACTCCCTCCTTATAGGCACAAAATTGTTTAGCGCTGCCGTGGAGCGTTTTCTCACGTGAGGGGGCGGGTTCCCGACAGGTTAACTTATCTGCTGGAGCAGAAGGAAAAGGGGCGAGCCGTCTTCGGGGTTTTCCCCGCCCTCTGCCCAAAGGAGATGCTATGGGCCATGGGTGTGGTGCCAGCCGAGATCTGGGATCCTCCCCTTGAACTGGTGAAAGTAAATTCCCACCTTCAGCCATACATCTGCTCAGTGGTCCGGAGCGGGATGGAACTGGTGCTGCAAGGCAAGAGCGATTTCCTGGATGGGTTTTTATTCCCTCACACTTGCGACTCCATTCAAAACATGGCCTCTGTAATCAAGGACTGTATGGGGCCGGAAAAACCCTGCTACTTCTTTTATCTGCCCAAGGCTCCCTACACCGAGGCTGCCAGGACTTACTACTTGACCAAGCTGCAAGAGCTGGCGGGTTCATTGGAGAAGCAGCTTGGCGGGTTTGATCAGGAACGCCTGGGTGAATGTGTTCGCTTATCAAACAGGATATCCTCTCTCATTGAAAAACTTTACGCTATGCGGGCCAAAGGAAGGCTTAGAGGAACCAGCAGAAGCTTCTATCAATTGCTAAGGAAGGGCGAGCACCTAATGCCTGAAGATCTTATTCCCTTGCTAGAACAATACCTTACTCAAAACACCCTCAGTGAACCCAAAGGCTCTTCTGGCGTGATATTTAGCGGCATCCTGCCAAACCCGCTGGAACTCCTTGATGTCCTTGACCAGCTTGGCACGCGTGTGGTCCACGATGACCTGTTAAATTGCGGCAGGAGGCTTCTTGCCCCAAAGATGGATACCACCATTGGACCATTGGAAGCCTTGGCTGAGAGGTATTTTCATTTGCCCCCCTGTCCAACTAAGGGGTCAGGAGTTCAGGAAAGGCTCGACTTTCTCCTGGACCTGGTTAAGAAGACAGATGCTAAAGGGATCATTTTTAATATGGTCAAGTTTTGTGAGCCCGAGTGGTTTGATCTGCCTTTCATTCAAAAAGGGCTCAAGGATCATGGAGTGCCGACCTTAGTGTTGGATATGGAGATCAATCAAGATCTTTCCGCTCAGATGATCACCCGGGTAGAGGCCTTTTTGGAACTCATAAGCTGAGAAGGGATTAGGATACCTGAGTCACGTTATGAATAGGGAAACGGCATGTTCCCTCCGCTACGCTCCCTTCACCCTCCTGGCTACGGGGCCGAAACACGCCGCTCCAGGAACATTCCGTTTCCCTGCTTTAAGAATTGTAATGGAGATCCAAGTAAACAGGGTAGAGTGGTAACTTTGCAAGATTCCTAATCTCGGGGTATGGGCTAAGAATATTAGGGAGATAGTAAGTGCTGGTGTGAGCTGGTGGGAGTTAGCTCAGATGGGTGTGGGTCAAGCAATTAGATATTGGTTCATGAAGGAGGTGGGGGCCCCGGCGCTTATGAGGCTGCAGAAGGGGCGGAAAGGGAGGCGGCGGAGGCCACGCCCACACCTTGGCCCGCCTCTGAGTTCTGCTTCACGGCTGCGGGAGATAATGACGCGACACTACTTCCTTGCCCGTTATGCCAAGGGCGCCAGGCCGGTTGCGTGGGTCTCAAGTGGAGCGCCTGTGGAGCTGCTCCGTGTCTTTGATTTCTACACAGTCTACCCTGAGAATCACGGGGCTCTCTGTGGTGCCCAAAAGATGGGGCAGGAGATTTGCCAAGAGGCAGAAAAAAAGGGGTATCACCATGACCTCTGTTCCTATGCAAGGATAGATCTAGGCCATGCATTCTCTGGGAAGACCCCTGTTGGCAGGCTGCCAAAACCAGACCTCCTCTTTTGCTCCAACAACATATGCCAGACCATCCTCTATTGGTTCAAAGAGCTCTCCCATTATTGGAATATCCCTTTGATCCTTTTTGATACGCCTTATAATTTCCAAGAGATAAAAGGGAGCGACATTCAATATATGGTGGAGCAATTGGAAGCCATGGTCCCGAGGCTTGAGGCCATATCAGGGAGAAAATACTCTGACTCCCGCCTAAAAGGGGTGCTGACGCTGGCAAAGGAGACATCAGAGCTTTGGGGACGGATCCTGGCCACACTTAAGGCAAGGCCCGCTCCCATGAGCATCTTTGATGCCTTTGTGCATCTCGCCCCAGTGGTCTCCCTGAGGGGCTTGCCCGTCTCAAGGCAGTATTACCAGTTGCTCCTCCAGGAACTCCAAGAAAGGGTGAAAAAGGGGATTTCCGCCATTAAGCATGAAAAGAGGCGCCTCATGTGGGACAATATAGCTGTCTGGTTCAAGCTTCGGGATTGGTCGCACCTCTTTGCCGAGCGCGGGTGTAATTTCGTAGCTGCCACTTACACCAATGCATGGGCAGAGACCATCCACTACCTTGACCCGAGCAAGCCATTCGAATCAATGGCCAGGGCATATAGTTTCGTCATCCTTAATAACAACCTCAAGCACCGCTTGAATCTGATGAGGGAAATGATAAGGGACTACCAGATTGATGGGCTTGTTATTCACTCTGACAGGAGCTGTAAGCCTTACTCGGTGGGCCAATATGACATGGGTCGGATCCTGGCCCAAGACCTTGGCGTTAAGACAGTGGTCATTGAGGCAGACATGACAGATTCCCGCATGTTTTCCGAGGAACAGGTCCGCACCAGGCTTGAGGCCTTCTTCGAATCACTAGGGCATTAAGCAGGATGACTCTTATCCCGAACAATGCAATGGCCACACGCAGTACCATAATGAAAATCAAGCTTGCAGTTGATGTGACTTACCATCAAGGAACTGCCAGGGCTGCAGGGGTGTTGTTCGAAAGCTGGGCCGATCCCCATCCCCTTGAGACCTTAGTTTTAGAACTCCCAAAGGTTTCTAACTACATCCCTGGCAAGTTCTACCTAAGGGAGTTGCCTTGCCTCTTGGCTTTGGTTGAGAGGTTGGCCTACCTGCCCGAATTTGTGCTAGTTGATGGCTACGTGTGGCTAACCGAGAAAAGGCTTCCTGGACTTGGGCAGCACTTGTATGAAAGGCTGGAGGGGCAAGTCAAGGTCATCGGAGTAGCCAAGAGCCCCTTTAGAAACACACCTGCCCCCATCCTTTTAAGAGGCAAGAGCAAGCGGCCCCTCTACATTACGGCAGCAGGGCTTAGTGATGAGCTTGCCAAAGGGCTTATTTCTTCCATGCATGGGGAGCACAGAATCCCCACCCTTCTTAAACTTGCCCACACCCTCAGCAAAAGGCAGTGAATTTTTTGGTTTCAGGGTTGACAGGGAGAGGGAAAGCCGCTATTTTAGTTCACATTATAAACCAAATTTTGGGAGGGTTGAGACGTGATAACCAGACGCAATTTCCTTAAAGGGCTCATCCTTGGAGGTACGGTAGGCCTTTTACCAAAGCCTAGTTACGCCTCCTATGGGGATAATGAGCTTGCCACCCTTTTGGATTTGAGTAAGTGTATAGGGTGTGGTGCATGTGTGGAGGCGTGCAAAGAAGTTAACGGACATAAGTTTCCTAAACCAGCAAAACCATTCCCCAAAATGTATCCATCCAGGGTCAAGGTTGCTGACTGGTCTGATAAACAGGATGTGGACGATAGACTCACCCCCTACAACTGGCTCTATATCCAGTCTGCTTATGTGACCTGGAAGGGGGAAGAATATGAGATAAACATCCCCAGGCGCTGCATGCACTGCCAAAACCCGCCCTGTGCCAACCTATGTCCCTGGGGGGCTTGTTCCAAGCAAAAAAACGGAATCGTAAGGATAAACCCAAAAGTGTGCCTTGGGGGATCAAAGTGCAAGAAAGTGTGCCCATGGCATATCCCTGAGAGGCAAACAGGGGTGGGATTGTATCTGAAGCTCATGCCCTCTTTTGCTGGAAACGGTGTCATGTACAAGTGCGACCGATGCTATGACCGCGTTGCCAGGGGGCTTGTGCCCGCCTGCATCGAGGCCTGCCCGGAAAAGGTGCAAAGCATTGGCCCCAGAAAAGAGATCATAAAAAAGGCCCACGAATTGGCCAAGAAGATGAACGGATTCATCTATGGGGAAAAGGAAAACGGCGGCACCAATACCATCTATGTCTCACCAGTGCCCTTTGATCTGCTCAACAAGGACATAGAAAAGGGGCCAGGGAGGCCTCATCTAGCCCAGGTGCCGGACTCCATGGCAGATGAAGAGATCCTTGGGATGGCAGTGCTTGCTGCTCCCATTGCAGGAGTTAGTGCAGGAGTTATCAAGACCATCGGAAGGCTGAAATCATAGGAGGAAAGAGATGAGTAAGAACAGGAAAAGGCTCTTTATCCTGTTGGTCTTTGCATTGTTTATCACAGGAATGGCCCAGCTACCCATATTTAAGCGCTACTACATTGCAGATGTGCCTGGGCTAGGGTGGACCGCAGATTTTTATCTCACCCATGTGCTCCACTACTTGTTTTCCGGGGGATTGCTTTTAGTGTTTTTTTATCTGGCAGGAAAGGCCCTGGCTGGCCGTTGGCTCAGCAATATCAGCCTATTTGGGTGGGTAAAGGTGGCCATATG
>JAMOVZ010000462.1 GCA_027061865.1 Desulfobacterales bacterium | reverse complement strand
TATAGAATGAACCATGGGCAAAATTTAAGACGCCCAAAACACCGAAGACCGTGGAAAGCCCCGCAGAGATCAGGAAAAGCAGCATGCCCCAACTGAGTCCGTTGAGGAGATTCACTATGAAGGTCTCAAGCACTATGAGTCTCTCCCTTCAAAAAACAGTGCGGCACCCCAAAATGGGGGGCCGCACCCGGAGAAAAAGGAAAATTACTTCATGTTGCAGCCTGTCTCACTAACAGGCCTGGTTACCATTGTGCCGGAGAAGGTCTTAATGGGATCAAGAATGGCAAAGGGATAGTCAGGGCTGAACTTCGTTTTACCCCATGTGGCATCACATACGGCCTGATGGTCCTGAGGTCTTATAAATACCTTGCCCACTGGAAGCTCAATGGTCAAGCCTTCCAGTCCCTCTACTATCTTGTCCTTTCCGACCGAATTCACCTTTTCAGCGGCCTTCTTGTAAGCATAGACCGCCGCGTAAGCTCCATGAGCATTATAGGATGGATAATTCTTATACCTATTATAATAATTGGTCACAAACTTCTTGTTTACTTCCGATTGGTTTGCGAGGAACCAATACCTTGTGCCCACCCACAGGCCTTCAGGCATCTTTTTGCCAAGGGCAGAGAGGACCTCAACAGCGGCCCCCAAGGTTATCAAGACTTCAAAATCGCCCTTAAAAAAGCCCATATCATTGGCTTGCCTAATGAAGTTGACAAGGTTTCCACCCCAGAGCGAAATAAGAACCCCGTCGGGCTTAGACTTCATCACCTTGGTGATGTAAGGGCTAAAGTCAGTGGTCTTGAAAGGTGGAAAGGCCACCTCGTCTTTCTTGAAAAATTCCGCATCAGGCTTTAATTCTTTCAGGTATTTCTGGAAGTACTCCCATGATTGGAACCCAAAGGCATAGGCAGGTCCTATGGTGGTCCACTTCTTGGCTTTCATTTGAGAGGCAAGAATTGCTCCTGCCTTTACATTCTGGGCCAGGTTCACAGAAATACGGAATGTGTACTTATTGCACTGTTTTCCTGTCACATCAGGGGTGGCAGCATGGGTAATGATTAGGGGGGTCTTTAGCTGGGCAATGGTCCCCACGACGGATTTTGCCACGCCGCTTGAGTCAAAACCAATGAGGCCGTCCACCTTTTGCTGTAGAACCAGTTTCCTTATGGCCCTCAGCGCCACATCTGCCTTGGCAGTAGAATCCTCGAAATAGGCCTCTACCTTCCTGCCGAGTATGCCTCCCGATTTGTTGATCTCATCTATGGCCATAAGGGCTCCCTTTTTTGCAAATTGGCCATAGGTGGCAAAAGGCCCAGAGAGAATGTAAATAAAGCCCAGTTTCACGGGCGGGGCTGAGAATGCAACAGGAGCAGAGAGCCCAACCAAGAACAGAATTGCAACCAAGCAGATCCCTAGCCTTTTTAAACTCATAATTCCTTCCTCCTTACTCTTTTCAGTGAGTTTATTGAAATTAAAAGGCTTGATAGTCCAAGCCATTTGCAGCCTAATCTAATTGGATACTATACTCCATGTCAATAGCTCACGGTGCTTACACCACATTTTTCTCTGAACCTTTGGCGGCGGTTTCTGGAAGGCCCAAGCCAGGCCTTCCATACCGCTTGCACCTTCACCCTGGCGTCACCGCGATTGACAGGAAGAGCTGTGCAGGGGTGGCCTTGCCGCTATTTCCGGGATCTGAGCCTGCCTCTGTTGGATTCATATCGCATGCCTAGAATCTTCATACGAGAATAAAGGGTAGTACGCTTCAGCCCGAGTATCTCTGCGGCCCCTCCCGGCCCTGCAATTCTGCCCCCAGTGTAATCCAATACATACCCTATGTAGCGCCGCTGAATTTCTTCAAGAGTAGGCAAATCAGCAAACGGGCTTTCTGTTTTGGTCTGGATCTCGGAAGGCAGCTGTATTTTAAGCAGGTTGTCTTCAGATAGTAACACAGCTCTTTCCATAATATTTTGAAGTTCCCGGACATTTCCGGGCCACTTGTATTGCTTTAGCATTTTTTCTTGATCCCGGCTCAGCTTTAGGCCCCGGCGTTTATATTTTCTTGCATAACAGTCCAGGAAATATGTTGCCAGCAGCACTATGTCCTCCCGGCGTTCTCTCAATGGGGGCAAATGAATCGGGATCACATTCAACCGAAAGTAAAGATCTTCCCGAAAACGCCCCTGACCAACCTCTTGGGCTAGATCCCGGTTGGTGGCGGCCACCAGGCGGAAATTGGAAGTAATAACCCGTGTGCCCCCTACACGGTAGAACTCTTTTTCTTGGAGTGCACGGAGCAGCTTTACCTGAGCAGACAGGGGCAGCTCACCGATTTCGTCTATAAATAGGGTCCCTTGGTGGGCCATTTCGATGCGGCCTATTTTCCGTTTATCAGCGCCAGTAAAAGCCCCTTTTTCATGGCCGAACAGCTCGCTTTCCAGGAGATTCTCCGGAATGGTAGTGGAATCAACCACGATGAAAGGGCCTTTTGCACGCATGCTTTTTTCGTGGATTCTCCTGGCCACCAGTTCCTTACCAGTGCCGGTCTCTCCAGTGATAATCACGGTCGATTCTGTTTGAGCCACTTGGTCCACTTGCTCTAATACCCGGGCCATGGCTTGAGAACGGGCGATTATACGAGATTTTTCGTGCTCCATGTTGATAGATTTTTCAGAAGCCAGGAGATTACGCTCCTTCTTGATCTTCAGGTAGCGGAAACGTCGTTCCACCATTAAGTTTGTGTGGCGGGCCAAGGTCTTCATAAGGTCCGGATCCAAAAAATCAAAGGCGTCATCCAGGTAGGAGTTATCATAATATAGCACCCCGTGAACCTGATCTTGCACTTCAATGGGGATACACAGAGCGGAGCGGATATTCTTGCTGCCATTGAGCTTGTCACGGCCCTTAAGGCGGGCCATTTGAGGCTGCCCGGCGCGATGAGCCTTGAGGATGAGGGCAAGGCTTTCCTGGAACTCATCTGCTTCCACCTCCTTGCGGCTCAGGTTGCAAACGGCTCTCAACTCTGGGGTCCTGGTGAAACGCCCTTTGGGAAACCAAAACAGGCCGCTACGCTCTGCGCCGAACATGCCGCTGGTGGCACTCAGCACTTTGGCCAATATTTCATGGCGGTCCTCGCTGGGATACAGAGACTCCAGCATAGAGAGGTAGCTTTGCAAAAAGACTTGGCTGCGTATCTGGGTGTCAGCAAGGCGGTCCTGGCCGCTGATCAAATGATTAAACTCGTGTGGAAAAAATTCGTCCACATATCCGCCTAATAGCTGCCGGGCCTTATAAACGAGTCTGCGGGCCTCTTTCAGCCTTTTTTTCATGAGGGCCAGGCGGCCCATCTCGAAAATGGTTTTGGACTGCTGCACCTTATCCCCGGATTCAGCGAGCATCTTTTCACTGGCCTTTAGGTCTTGAAGCACGGATTGTAAGTCTTCTCCTTGGGCCATCTTATCTTTTGCCCGCAGCCGCATGGCCACGCCAGCCAAATGAACATTGATACCTTGAAGAACGCGTTCCATCACCTCAGGAAATTCAAAGCCTGGTAAGGGGGCAAAGCCCTGGTTGTGAAATTCATGTATCATCTCTAAGATCCAAGGGGATGCAAACTGGCGCACAAGGCCCGCACGAACCCCAACTTCTATAGTGCGGCGCAGGACCTCATATGCCTCTTCAACCCTGCCCTCTAGAAACTTCAGTAAGGCCATGCCGCCACCGGCTAGGTAATAGGCAAGGGCGTTTTGGCCCTTTTCTGCCTCTTTTTGAACCTCAGACAAGTGCCAGGATGCTTCCCTGCTTTTTTTCATCAAGGCCAGCACCGTTCCCAAGACCGAGCGTATGGTTGCAGCAAGGGCAGGGTTGGCCTGCTCCACCGCCATACGCCAATAATAGTCCAGGCGCCCGATGGCGCGGTGAAACTGGCCTAGATATATGGCGCTATATCCAAAAAAAAGAGGAGCGGAAGGGGCCTTCAAAAATGTGGTTTTCCCGCTTTCAAGGATCTGTTCCGCCTTTTCAAAATATTTAATAGCTTCCCGGAAAAGGCCTTTTATAAAATAGAAGATCCCAAGGAATAGGGCGGACTGCCCCAAGATGTCATCGTCTTTCAGCTCCTGGATCTCTTCGTGTCCCAAGGCCAAGGCCACAAGGGCATCTTCGCGGCGATCCGTGAAATAGTAAAGCCGCCCCAGGTGCAGGTTGGTGAGGGCATGGGACCTGCGGTCTCCAAGTTGTCCGGACAACTCCTGCGCTTTTGCAAGAAATCGGTCAAGATCATGAAAGCCCGTTCCCAATGAAAAGCACAGGTTGGACAGATCAAGGACGTTTGAGATGTATAGAATGCTACTTTCCCTGTCGCCACAGTGCTTGTGCAACCTTTTGACCGCATTCTCAAGGTAACTGCGAGCCATTTCCAGGTCATTAGTGTTTAGGGCCTCATGGGCGATCCTGATTTCATATTCAGCCGCCTCCCTGTGGCGGTCGGTTAAATTGAGGATGTTCAGCATGGCGGCTGCCCCTATCTGTTTATCGAGCTTTTCCGTGTAAATCCGGTCAACAATGTGAGAGAGGTGCTGAGGAGTATTTATCTGGCTGACTTTATCCAACACAGAGGCAGGCAAGTTATCTCCGACGGCAAACTTTCCCTTGCCGGGCTTTTTAATCCATCCCAGTGGTTCAGTTTTTTCCAGGAGGTCCATAAGCGGCCCAGGCAATAAAGGGGATAGTAAACCCGCTGCTTCAATAGGCACGGGTTGGTCAAAGGCCTTGAGAAGCGCAAGAAAATGCCACTGCTCGCTTGATAGGGTTGGCACTGTCTCCATGCTTAATCTCCCTCTATCTTTTCTTGCAATCCATTCTGATAACAAATTTTATCCCATAAGCCAACCATGGGTGACCTTATTCAGTCAGTCAGGCTGTGTCTATTTAAGGACATAACATGACCGATAACAATTGAGGATTGTTTGGAAGGCCTTTCTTTTTTTGGCAGCAATCCATCAT
>JAMOVZ010000461.1 GCA_027061865.1 Desulfobacterales bacterium | reverse complement strand
CAGGCGTAGCTGGTGTTTATTCTAAATCATTTAGCTAAGTAGGAGTGGAATATGGGACTGACTGGAATTCAGATCTTCAAGTTGCTTCCCAAGACTAACTGCGGGGAATGCGGGGTTCCCACCTGTCTGGCATTCGCCATGAATCTGGCCTCTGGCAAAGCAGAGTTGGATGCATGCCCATATGTCTCTGACGAGGCTAGGGAAAAGCTTGCTGAGGCCTCTGCGCCCCCTATCAGGCCGGTGGCAATTGGGGCTGGCCCCAGGGCCTTCAAGATCGGTGGGGAATTGGTGCTTTTCAGGCATGAGAAGACGTTTTATAATCCTCCTGGAATTGCAGCCCTTGTGAGTTCTGACATTGACGCCGATGCCTTGGACCAAAAGCTTAAGGCCTGGAACGCATATCAGTACGAAAGGGTTGGCCTTAATTTGAGGCCTGAGCTGGTAGCGCTAAAGGACGTGGGCGGCAACAATGGTATGGGGTTTGTGGAGGCAGCAAAGAAGATTGCGGGAGAGAGTGAGTTTTGCCTGGTTCTGATGACAGAGGATGTGGGCAATATGAAGGCAGCCGTTGAAGCATGTGCCTTCAAAAGGCCGCTTCTTTATGCGGCTACCAAAGACAATGCCGATGATATGGGAAGCCTGGCAAAAGAGAGCGGCCTTCCTTTGGCAATTAAGGCCAACGGCATTGATGAGCTCATTGAACTGAGCGACAAGCTTACCGGGATGGGACTTAAGGATTTGGTCCTGGACTCGGGTGCCAGGGAGATGAAGCAGCTATTTGAAGACCAGGTGGCCATCAGGCGGGCACCCCTCAAGGCTGGCATTAGATCCCTCGGCTTTCCCACCATTACTTTTCCATGTGAAATGGCCTCAAATTTAGACATGGAAACCGTGATTGCGGCCATGTTGGTGGCAAAGTATGCGGGGATCATCGTGCTTTCCGATTTCAAAGGAGAGAGCTTATTCCCATTGCTGCTTGAGCGGTTGAACATTTATACTGACCCGCAGCGGCCCATGACAGTGACTGAGGGCATTTACGAGATAGGAACCCCTGATGAGAATTCTCCAGTGCTGATAACTACCAATTTCTCCCTTACTTACTTCATAGTGAGCGGGGAAATAGAGAGCAGCAGGGTTCCCAGCTGGCTGTTGATAATGGATACGGAAGGCCTCTCAGTGATGACTGCGTGGGCGGCGGGGAAATTTGTGGGCGATGCCGTGGGGATGTTCGTAAAGAAGTGCGGTATTGCTGACAAGATAAAGCACCGCAAATTGATTATTCCCGGGTATGCCGCAGCCATCAGCGGTGACCTGGAAGAGGAATTGCCCGATTGGGAGATCATAATCGGGCCCAGGGACGCTTCACTGATTCCCAAATTCTTGCGGGAAATGGTGGGCTAAGGCATTTTGTTTTAATCCAGTAACTACTTAAAAGGGAGAGTGGTTATATGCTGCTGATTGGTGAGAATCTAAATGTGATTAATCGGGTAATTGGCAAGGCCTTCAAAGAAAAAGATCCAAAACCGATTGCAGAGGAGGCCAAGAGGCAAAAGGAAAAGGGCATGGACTGGATCGATATCAACTTGGGTCCCGCCAGAAAAGGAGGGCCTGAGCTGATGGAGTTCGTGGTAAAAACTGTCCAGGAAGCAATTGGTGACACCCCACCCTTGTGTCTCGACACTTCCAATATAGAGGCTATGGAGGCAGGCCTTGCCGTACACAAGGGCAGAGCGATCATAAACTCCATCATGTGCCGGCCTGAGCGTTACGAGAAGCTGATTCCTTTGGCCGTAAAGTACAACGCCCAGATGATAGCGCTCATGTGGGGGCCTGAGGGCTTGCCTAGAGATGAAAATGAGAGGGCGGCCTTGGCCGTTGAGTTGATCTATGCAGCCAATGAGGCAGGCATACCCAATGAGGACATCTTTGTGGACGGAGTTGTGACTCCTGTCAACATCCAGCAGCCGCAACTCATGAGTCTGCTGGCCTTCATGGAAATGCTCCAGGACATAGCTCCTGGTGTTAAATCCACTTGCGGCCTTTCCAATGTATCAAACGGTGCGCCCGATCACTTAAGGCCCATACTGAACCAGACCTATATGGTTATGCTGGAGCGCAAGGGCATGTATTCCTGTATAGCTGATGCCTATGACGACAAGCTTATTGCCATTGCCAGGGGCAAGAGGCCGGACATAGTGGAGGTAATCCACAAGGTGATGGATGGGGAGCCCATTGATATGGATTCGCTGTCCAAGGAGCATCAGGATTATGTAAAGACTGCACGGGTTCTCTTGGGCCACACCCTATACTCCGACTCTTGGTTGGAGCTATAAATCGAAGACAGGACAGACTAGATTCGGTGTGGAATAAGGCCTCCCTGGCTGCCCCTCCCCCTCGTGGCGGGAAGTGGCGGCAGGGAGGCTTTTTTTAGGGGAAGGGGTTGTGCTAAAGCTCCTGGGCAAGTGGCTCAAGATTTATAGGGAAGAGATGGGGCTATTCTTGTGGTCTGCCCTGCTCCTCTTCTTGATTAGAAGCTCAAGCGTGCTCCTCAATAATTATGCCGAAACCGCTTTTTTAAAAAGATACGGTATAGTTTATCTTCCCTTGATGTATATGGTGAATTCCGTGGTCACCTTTGTGATCATGGGTTTGATCGGGCCCCTAGTGGCTCGCATGAAGGGAAGCCGGCTCCTGCTGGGGCTTTTGCTCTTTTGCGGCAGCTCCATTGCCGGGATGAGGCTCCTGATCCCTACCGGCATTGCCTCCATATACCCAGTCCTTTTTGTAATGAAGACCCAATATGAAGTGATGTTGGGGCTTTTTTTCTGGAATCTCGTAAACGATCTTTTCAACACACGCCAGTCCAAGCGCCTCTTTCCCCTAATTACTGCCGGCGGGGTGTTGGGGGCGGTGTTGGGGAGCCTTACAACACCCATGCTTGCCCGCTTAGTCGCCCTGGACAATCTCCTCTTTGTCTACCTTGCAACTACCTGTAGCGGGGCCTTCACCGTATTTTTTATGGCAAGGGAGTTTCCCCTGCTGCTCCTGGGAGAGGCCAAGGTAAAAAAGATAAAAAAGAGGAGTGGAATAATTGAAGAAATAAAACAGATCTTTCCAATCCTTCGGGAGTCCCGGCTCTTAAAGATCCTCATTTTTTTAACTTTTTTACCTAACTTAGTCATTCCCCTCATGAACTTCCAGTTCAATTTCGCGGTCAATGAGGCATTCGCCACCGAGGGAGGGATGCTCGCTTTCTTTGGTTATTTTCGAGGCATCCTAAATATGATCAGCTTCGTAATTCTCCTTTTTGTAGGAAGACTTTACGGTAGGTGGGGCATTCCTGTGGCCCTCATGTTTCATCCTGTAAATTATGCTATTGCCTTCACAGCTTTCCTGTTGAGATTTGATCTTTACTCAGCAGTCTATGCCAGGATTTCAACGAACATCATTCGTACTACCATTAATAATCCGGCCCGGGCCGTGCTCATGGGGCTTTTCCCTTCTTCGGCAAGGGCTGTGGTCCGCCCTTTCCTGAGAGGCACTGTGGTTCGTGTGGGAACATTGCTGGGGTCAGGCATGGTCATGATAAGCGAGCGCCTGTTTCATCCCAGGTTTCTCTCCATTGGCGCCTTACTGATTGTAAGCGGCTGGATTTACACTGTAGGGGTCCTGAGAAGGCAATATTCAAAAATCCTATTGGACCTCATTTCAAAAAATGTCTTGGACCTTAAAACAATGGACCCAGATGAGGTTTCAGAGATATTTCAGGACAAGAAAGCCTTGTCCCAGCTTACCAGGGCCTTTTTGTCTTCAAAGGGAACTGAGGCCATATGGTACGTAGAGTTCTTGAGCTCATTGAATGTCCCTAATTTTGACAAAATAGTGCTACAAGCTGCCAAGGATGAAACAAGGCCAGCAGAGGTGAGGCTGAGACTTGTCTCGATGCTGGGACAAGACTCTGCAAAGGAGGCCATATTGTTGCTGGAACAACTTTGCCAAGGGGCTGATATCGCCTTAGTGCGAGAAGTGGCAAAAGTTGCTTCGCGGTTTTCCTCCAATGAGGCGGTGGAATTCTTGGAGCGCTTATACGTCCAGTTTGATGATCCGGAAGTTCGGGCCCATTGCATAAGGAGGCTTTATCCACGGGCGCCTGAAAAATACCGAGCCATAATTTTAGATTGGCTGCAATCCCAGGATATCAAAGAGCAGAGGGCAGGCATCGTGGCGGCAGGTGGAAGCAAAGACCCGAGCTTTATCCCAAGGCTGCGGGATATTTTAGAGAGAAAGAAGAGAATTGAACTGATTCCAGAAGTCCTTAGTGCATTAGTTGAGCTGGGCGATACAGAAGTGGAGGCGGTTGCTGCTCGATTCCTTGATCATCCATCCCAGGAGGTGAGGCTTTCGGCCCTGAAGGCCATTGAGATCCACGACGACCAAGAACTCTCCATGGTGATAAAGCTTCTGGGTGATCCTTGGCCTGAGATCGCAGCCTTGGCAATAGAAAAGATACTCAAGGCTCCTTATCAAAACATAGAGCTCTTGATAGAGCATCTCACCGTGCCTAAGCGAAAGGTCAGGGAGGGGCTATATAAAATCTTAGAGCATTTGGGCATGAAGGACTTGGATGTCTTTAGGTTTATCAAGGGCCAACTGGCCAAAGCATATGAATATATGGCGGTGGCCGATTCGCTGATCCTGCTCGGCAAGGGTGAAATGCAGGAATTGTTGAAACGGCACCTGGAAGAAAGAAAAAACTTTTGTGTGGAGAATGTCTTAAGGATTTTGGTGCTGCACGACCAAACAGAGGAGATGCGGATCATTTGGAAAGGCCTCAATTCCGCTGATTCCCGGGAACGGGCCAATGCCCTTGAGGCATTGGAAGGGGTTTTGGATCGATCCATTGCCAAGATTATGCTCCCGTTGCTGGAGGGTGACTCTGCACAAAGGGTGCTGTCCATAGGGAGAAAAGAATTTGATTTGCCCAGGTTTTTTGACAAATGGTCTTTGATCAGGTACCTCTTACTTGACGTTGATTGGGTGTGCGCCATACTGACGCTACATATAGTGCGTGCCATAGGGGTGGACAAGCTTCCTGGGGAGCTTCGGGAGCGGCTTTTGCAGACAAAGGATGAGAGAATAAGACGCGTGGTTGGCGGCATGCTGGGGCGCCCTGCAAGAGAAAGCCAACGGGGAGGGATGATGGAGGGAACTGAGCGGGAAATAAGTCTTCCGGATAGAATCCTGCATCTGAAGAAGATAGAAATTTTTGAAGATCTGGCAGTAAGCGAGCTTGCTGCTATAGCGTCAGTGACCCGGGAGGAGGTTTACGAACCTGGAGAAGTGGTGATCCGAGAAGGGGAAAAGGGAGACACATTCTACCTTATAGTGGAGGGAGAGGTATCGGTGTTAAAGCTTCAACCCGGTGGCCGTCAGCTGGAGTTAGATAGAATTGGGGCGGGAGACTATTTCGGCGAGATGGCCTTGTTTGAGGATATTGAGCGCTCTGCCACCGTCAAGACGCTTACTAAATCCCGCTTTCTAGTGCTAAACAAGCAGGAATTCCGCGAGATCGTAAGAGAATTTCCAGAGATAGCATTGAATATATGCAAGGTGCTTGGAAGAAGGATCAGGCGGCTTCATGAAAAATTGAAAAGAGCCGGGATCAAGGAAGAGTTGAGCTGATGAATATAGGGATACTCACCTTCAGGGAGCAAGACTATCATCCCAACAATAGGCTGATCCATGCCGCTTTAAATGCAGGCCACCACGTGGTACTATTAAACCCAAAGCGATGTTATTCTTCCCTATCCACAGGTTCATATTCGGTTGCCTGTAGCAAGGGGAAGCTCGAACTTCATGCGGTGCTGCCAAGGATAGGGGCCAGCATCGACCAATATACCTTAGGGCTCGTAAGGCAATTCGAGCTACAAGGGATAAGGGTCGTGAATGATAGTGCCGCCATTGAAAGGACGCGTGACAAATTCAGGGCGCTTCAGGAGTTGGCAAGGGGAGGGATAGGGATTGTTGAAACCTGCTGTGTTAATAATCTTCAGAACCTCAGGAGCGCCGTATCAGAGCTGGGTGGATATCCGGTGGTGTTAAAGCTTAGGTCCAGCCGACAGGGAAGGGGCGTCACACTTGCCGAAAGCGAGGAGACGGCCCGATTTATTATTGAAAATCTTAGGGAACC
>JAMOVZ010000460.1 GCA_027061865.1 Desulfobacterales bacterium | reverse complement strand
CGGCTCCTCGTGGTTGGAGACAGGGTGGTAGGGGCAGCCCTCATGTCTCCACCCCCCGGAGACTTCCGTTCCAACGTTCACGTGGGGGGGAGGGGAGAGGCCATTGATCCCGGGGCGGAGCTAAGCCGATTGGCGCTTGGGGCATCGCGGACTCTGGGGCTAGAGATAGCAGGTGTGGATATTGTGGCCCCTAAAAAAGGAGACCCAGTGGTCCTTGAAGTAAACTACGCCCCTGGTTTTCGTGGGCTGGAGGCTGCAACAGGGCTGGATATCGCCCGAGAGATTATAGGCTATGTAAGTGAGACAGAGACTAGGAGGCCATCATGAGAATAGCATTTCTCATGGACCGGCTGGACACCATTGACCCTATTTATGAGACCACCAGCCATCTCATGTATGAGTGCAATGAGCGGGGCCACACGGTTTATTTCCTTGAACCACACGATGTCTATATAAGGAAGAATGAAGTGGTGGCCAGGATGAGAAATATCAGTGTGTCACCGGGCCTTTCCATGCGCCGCTACTGGCGGGAGCTCATAAGGTGCCTAAAGAAGGACGACCTGATCTTCGAATCGGTCACAGACCTTGATGTCCTTTTCCTGCGGAAAAACCCTCCCTTAGTCTATCAGACCATGGAGTTTCTGGAACCTGTGGGAGAGAAGGTCTTCATGATCAACAGCACCCGCGGCCAGATCCTTGCCAACAGCAAGCTTTACATACTTAACTTTCCGGAGATCATTCCAGAGACCCATGTGTCGAGAGATCCAATCCGCCTGAGAAAAATTATCGATGACTTTGGCGGGGCCATGGTGATCAAACCGCTTCAGCGCTACGGCGGAGAGGGTGTGATCAAGGTGAGTGTAAAGGACCGGGAAAACTTGAACTCCCTGATAAACTACTATGTGCGTGCCTACAAGTCTTACGAGGAAAGGGAGCCCATAATGGTCCAGGAATATTTGGAGCAGATCCAATACGAGGGGGATGTGAGGATACTGCTGCTCAATGGTGAAATCCTCGGTGCCATGAAGAGAAAGCCCAGGCTGGGAGAGTTCAGGGCCAATATTCACGCAGGGGCAAAAGCATACAAGCATGAGGTTACAGAAGCTGAGAAAAAGATCTGCGGGGCCATAAAGGAGCGGCTGGTCCGGGATGGACTTTATTTTGTGGGCATAGACATCATTGGCGACAAACTGGTAGAAGTAAACTGCCTCAGCCCGGGCGGTATTCCCAGGATAAACAGGTTAAACAAGGCGAAGCTGGAGAAAAAGGTGATAGACTTCGTGGAACAAAAAGTAAGGCAAAGGAAAAATGAGAAGTCCCCGGCTCAAAAGGTCGTGAGCTTGAAGGGGCGATAAAAAGGGAGGACCGTAAATGAAAAAACAGTACGGGAAGTTGTTGGTGCTATTGTGGGCGGGGCTTTTGGCCTGGATAGGAATTCTTACAGGCAGTGCACGTGCCGCCTCTATTCTCAAGGTGGGCCTATTGGAGGAGCCAAAGACGCTCAATGTCTGGCTTGCAAGCGATACGTGGTCCAGGAAGGTCTTGGGCCAAATCTACCAGCCCCTATATGTTCGTGAGCCGAAGGAACTCAAGCTCATTCCCTGGCTGGCGGAGTCTCAGCCGCAATACGATCCCCAAAAGATCTGCTACACCGTAAGGCTTCGCAAGGCCAATTGGTCAGACGGCACTGAACTCACCTCAGAAGATGTGGCCTTTACAGGGAACTTTATAAAAGAGTTCAAGGTGCCGCGGTATTACTCAAAGTGGCGGTTTATCGACCGGATAGAGACGCCTGATCCCCGAACCGTCAAGTTTTATCTAAAAGAGCCGCGGGCCATCTTTTTGGGCAGAACCCTTACCACCCCCATAGCCCAAAAGAAGCAATGGGAAAAGGTTGCCGTGCAGTTGAGGAAGGCTGAAAAGCCTATTGCAAGCCTTATGAAGACAAAGATAGAAAAGCCCATAGGAAGCGGCCCCTTCCATTTGCGCCAGTGGAAGCAAGGCGCCTATCTGTATCTATGCAGAAACGAGCACTTCTTTGCCCAAGGGAAAAGCATTGAGGGAATGACCCTGGGCCCTCACCTGGATGGAATAATCTTTAAACTGTTTGGAACGTCGGATGCCGCCATATTGGCGCTGAAAAAGGGCAGCATTGACATGTTTTGGTGGGGGATTCAGCCCGGCTACCTTCAGGACCTCAAGAACAACCCCAATATCCAGTTGTTCTACAGCGAGAAAAGCGCCCTCTACTACATGGGTTTCAATGTGAGAAGGCCTCCCTTTAGTGACGCGACGCTAAGGAGGGCCATAGCGACCCTTATCGACAAGGACTTTATCGTGAACCGTATCCTCCAGGGAAATGCCATCAAGATGCACTCCATTGTGCCGCCGGGAAACCGCTTTTGGTATTGTCCTGATGTCCCAAAATATGGAGAGGGATTGACAAAGGAGGAGAGGATAAAAAAGGCCTTTGAGATGCTGAAAGGTGCTGGCTACACCTGGGAGGTGCCCCCCCTCAAGCCCGATGGAGCCATTCAGCCTGCAAAGGGCATAAAGCTCCCTGATGGCAGCCCAATGGCAAGGTTTACCATCCTCACCCCCCCAGCGGATTACGACCCGAACCGGGCAATGGCAGGCATGATGATCCAGGAGTGGCTGAGGATGGTGGGCATGCCTGCCTTTGCAAAGCCCATGGCCTTTGGCTCTTTGATCCAGCAGGTAAAGGTGAGAAGGAAGTTTGACGCCTTTATCCTGGGCTATGGCAGGCTTTCATTGGATCCTGACTATCTGCGGGCCTTTTTCCATTCCAGGAACAATAGGGTGAGGGGCTGGAATATGAGCGGATACACAAACCCGGAATTTGACCGCCTGGCAGACCTATCGGCCAAGGCCATGGACGTCCAGGAGCGAAGGAGGCTGATTTGGGAGATGCAGCGGATAATCATGAGGGATGTCCCCTACATCCCGCTCTACAATCCCAAGCTGATAGAAGGCGTTCGAAAGGGGAAGTTCGAGGGCTGGGTTCAGATGCTGGGCGGCATAGGAAATGTCTGGACCTTTTGTAACCTAAGGGAGAAGTAGTTGCAGGCGGTTTCAGGATAAGCCCTATGGAACTAAGGCGTTACATCATAAGGCGGCTCATCCAAATAGCCATTATCTTCTACGTGATCCTCACTGTGCTTTTCCTGCTTTTCAGGCTGGCTCCAGGAGACCCTGTATCCCGGATGGTGGATCCCACCATGACTCCAGAGGACGCCCAACGCCTCATATCACAGTTGGGCCTGGACCAGCCCATCTGGGTTCAATACCTTTATTATGTAAAAAACTTTTTCACGGGCAACTTCGGCCATTCTTTTCACTATGGAAAGCCTGTGGTGGAGATCATCTGGGACCGCCTCCCCAATACAGTGCTGCTTTTCACCACCTCTATAATACTTTCTGCCCTGGTGGGGGTGTTTCTTGGCAAGATAGCCTCTTGGCATAAAGGCAAGGCCACAGACGCGGTGCTTACCATAGGTGCCCTGGTAACCCACACGGTGTTTCTGCCTTGGCTTGCACTGATCATGATCTGGCTTTTTGGCTATAAAATGGGTTGGTTTCCAATTACTGGAATGATTTCCGAAGAAGTGTGGCTGGATCCAGAGTCAGGAATATTTGCAAAGGCACTGGATGTGGCCCATCACATGGTCTTGCCCTTGTCCACCCTTTTCCTGATCCATTTTGGCGCCTATCTGTTGATCATGAGGAGCAGCATGCTTGAGACCCTCAAAGAGGACTACATAATCACTGCCAGGGCCAAGGGACTTAGTGAAAAAGTGATAAGGGACAAACACGCCGCCCCCAATGCCGCCCTCCCTGTGGTAACCAGCGTGGGCCTCAGCCTTGCCTTTTCCATAAATGGAGGGGCCCTTACCGAAACCGTCTTTACCTGGCCTGGAATAGGCCGAGAGCTGGTCTTTTCCGTCAGCCATAACGACTATCCCTTGGCCCAGGCCTCCTTTTTGCTGATAGCCATTGTGGTATTGTTGGCGAACTTGGTGGTGGATGTGCTCTATGCGTACCTGGATCCTAGGATAAGGTACTGAGGCGGTATCGTGGCAGGGAGTGTGCAGAAGAGAGCTGGATTTAAAGGGGCCTTTCTAGAGGGTTGGGAGATATTTAAGGAGAGCCTTTTGGGCAGAATCGGCCTTACCCTTATCCTCATCTTTGCCCTCATGGCCGTGGCAAGCTTTATTCCGCCCATGATAGACCCCATGTATCACCCGATGCATGGGGTGGACCCTGAAATATCCTTTTCCACCGGCCCCAGCTTGAGACACTGGCTGGGCACGGACTTCATGGGGCGCGATATCCTGAGCCAATTGCTGGCAGGGGCGAGGGTGGCATTCATGGTGGGGGTTTCGGCCGCATTCATGAGTATTTTCCTTGGCACCAGCATTGGGATGATAGCCGGGTACATGGGAAAGGCAGTGGATACCATGCTCATGCGGCTTGCCGACATGATCATGGTGATGCCGACCCTCCTGGTGGTCCTTATTTTGTCTTCCCTTTTTGGGCAGTTGAATATCTGGACCATAGTGCTGATCATAGCGCTTTTCAGGTGGCCTGGCGTCTCCAGGGTGATTCGGTCCCAAACCCTTAGCCTAAAGACCCGTCCATTTATCGAGGCGGCCAGGGTGGCAGGGGCCTCTCATTTCAGGATAATATTCAGGCACATCATGCCCAATGTGCTGCCCCTTTCCTTCTTGTATATGACCTTCCGGGTGACTTCGGCCATAATCATAGAGGCTGCCCTTGCCTTTTTGGGTTTTGGCGACCCAGGCACCGTGAGCTGGGGCATGATGCTGCAGTGGGTATGGAAGACAGGGCACATGTTCAAGGCCCCTTATTGGCTGCTTCCCCCTGGGATTTGCATCTCCCTTATAACACTGTCTTTTTACATGCTGGGGAGAGCCATGGATGAAGTGCTGGATCCAAGATTGAGAAAAGAGGCTGACGCGAGCTGAAATGGCACTCCTAGAAATAGAAGGGCTATCAATCGGGTATGGGACCCGAAACGGGCTTTTGAGGGCAGTTGAAGATGTTTCGTTTACCCTGGAGGCAGGAGGCTCTCTTGGGTTGGTGGGGGAGTCTGGCTGCGGGAAGACCACCCTGGGTATGGCGCTCATGGGACTGCTTCCTCCCAATGGAAAGATAATGGCCGGCAAGATACTGTTTGAGGGCCAAGACTTGAAAGAAAGCACCGAAGAGCAATGGCGCAAGATCAGGTGGAGAAAGATCTCCATGATCTTTCAGGCTGCCATGAATGCCTTAAATCCGGTTCATCGTGTGGGGGATCAGATCGCGGAGGCCATAAGCACTCACAGGCCTGAGATGCCGGAGCGCGAGATAATGGAGCGGGTGGCAGAACTCTACAGGCTTGTAGGCATTCCAGTGGAACGGATAAAGGATTATCCCCACCAATACAGCGGTGGCATGCGGCAAAGGGCCATCATAGCCATGGCCCTTGCCTGCAATCCCAGGCTCATTATTGCCGATGAGCCGACAACTGCTCTTGATGTTATAGTACAAGACCAAATACTCAAGGAAATCAAAAAACTCCAAGAGAAACTAGGACTTTCTATCATTTTTATCTCCCACGATATATCGATAGTTGCAGAGGTCTGTGAGGACATCGGGGTCATGTATGCTGGGCAACTGGTGGAGTGGGGCCCCAAAGAGGCCGTCTTTGAAAACCCTGTGCACCCTTATACCAAGGCGCTTCTGGCCTCTTACCCAACCCTCATGGGGGAGAGGGAGAGGTTGAGGCCTATACCGGGAGAACCGCCTAACCTGGTCTCCCCTCCTCCTGGTTGTAGGTTTTGCGACAGGTGCCCCAGCGCAGGAAAGAGCTGCAAGTCTCAGGCGCCCGTGTGGGCCCAGGTAGGACCAAGACACAAGGCCTTGTGCAATGCTTGCTCCTGAAAAATGGGGCTGAAGGACAAATGGAAGTGACCGGAGAGCATATTGTAGAGTTTGAAGGTGTGACCAAGATATACAAGAGCAAGGCCTCTCTGTTTTCGCGAAGCAGCGAGGAGGTCGTTGCCCTAAGAGACTTAACCCTCAATATCAGGAAGGGAGAGATATTTGGGCTTGTTGGTGAAAGTGGCAGTGGAAAGACTACTGCAGGGAGGCTGCTTGTCAAGCTGGAAGAGCCCACGGAGGGCGTTATAAAGTTGGATGGCACCGATATCACCAAGTTGAAGGGGGGAAGGCTCAAGGAATTCAGGCGAAATGTCCAGATGATCTTTCAGGACCCATATCAGTCCCTTAACCCCCAGGTTTCAATCTTTGAAGCAGTCTGTGAGCCTCTGGTGATCCATGGCATCGGAAATTCAGGGAACAGGAAAGAAATGGTTGAAGAGATGCTTGCCTTGGTGGGGCTTTCTCCTCCTGAGGATTTCCTGGCAAGATACCCGCATCAATTAAGCGGGGGGCAGCGCCAGAGGGTTGCCATTGCAAGGGCCATGATCTTGAAGCCCACTATGGTGGTGGCGGATGAGCCAACCTCCATGCTGGATGCCTCTATCTCGGCCCAGATATTCAATATCCTCCTAGATATGAGGGAAAGGTTCCAGGTTAGCATCCTGTTCATTACCCACAGTCTTGCGGCAGCGAGATATCTGTGTGACCGCCTTGGCGTTATTTATAAAGGCTCGCTTATGGAATTGGGACCCTCTGGGGTCATAATTGCCGAACCTAGACACCCCTACACTCAAGCTCTAATTGATGCGCTTCCCAAATTCGGTCAATGCGGCTCCGTGTTTCACTATGGCACATTGCTCGCAGAGGAGCGAAGAGGCATTGAAGACGGCGAAGGAAAAGGCACTAAGGAGTTTTGCCCCTTTTTTCCAAGGTGCAGGCCTGCCAGGGCTGAGAAGTGCGCCAATGCCATGCCCCGCCTTGAGAACCTCTCCCCAGGGCATGCGATCCGATGTTTTTTCCCTGCCCGCCCCTCTTTGCAGGTAGAAACTGCGGGGAGCTCCAAGTGTTATTACGGGATCTAGATGACCTCAAAGCTGTGCTGAGCTCCATACGGGGCAGTTTGGTGGGCGTTGGGATGACGGCCTTTTCCAGGATAATCCCGTGGGATTTTGTAAACAACTACCGGATCCTTTGCGCCCGAGCCACATCAGACCTCCCAATCCTTGAAAAGGTGTCAGACATTTGGTGCCTTGAAAGGGAGACCGGAGAGCGGTGTTCTCCACCGGGCTTTAATTCCTTCTCTTTGTTAGCCCATACAGCCTCCAAGGATTTTTTGAGAAGGCTTCAGCCTCCTGTGATCTTGTTCCTCTATCAAAGTTATCCAGAGCTGGAAGTGCTGGCCCGGAGAGAGGGTTGGATGCTCTTGGCAAACGAGGCGGCCTTGAGAGTGCGGGTCGGGGACAGGCGGTTTTTTTTAAACTTGATAAGAAAGCTTGGCCTTCCCCTGATTCCCGGAGGCCTTTATAGGCTAGAGGAGTTTCTAGAGAGGGGATATGAATACTGGGCAACGGCCCTTGGGCCTCACATAGTGGTTCAGCTGGCAGATGTCACCAAGGGTGGAGGCAAAGGAACTTTCTTTGTCTCTTCAAAGGATGAATACCAGGGCCTGAAAGAAAGATTAAAAAAGGGATATTGGAGGGACATGGCGCTCGAAAAGGTGATCCTGTCTAAAAAGCTCAATGCTGTGGCCTCCAGCATCACACTCTGTATCACGCGCCACGGGGTGCTCATGGGCCCCTTGCAGCTACAATTTATTGACATGGAGCCTGGCCCATTGGAAAGGGGCGTATTTTGTGGCCACAGCTGGGGAGGGGTTAAATGGCCTCACTTCCTGGAGGAAGAGGCTAGGGCTCAGGCCCTTTTGATAGCACAAGGCCTGAGGCAGATGGGCTATAAGGGACTTTTTGGGGTGGACTTCTTGGCAGACCTTGAGCGCCAAAAAATATATCCAAAGGAGATAAACCCACGCCTTACCGGGGGCTTGCCCATGTTATCCATGTTATTAAAGGCAGAGGGCAAACTTCCCTTGGAGGCCTTTCATTTGTTGGAATTTATGGATATCACCTATGAGATAGAGCTGGAAAGGCTGAATGAGGAGTACCGGATCCCTCCTTGTGGCTCACACGTAATCGTCCATCCCCTTTCAGCCCCTTTGACGCTGAAAGGCTCAACCATGAGGGCTGGAGTGTACTTGGAGAGGAGCAAGGGCGAATTTGACTATAAGGGCGTTGGATGGAACTATTCCCACCTTCAGCGGCCACAGGAGATTCTATTGGTTGACGGGCCGCCAGAAGGCTGGCTGGGACCCTTGGAAATCAAAGATCCTCTCTTTAGGCTCTGCAGGATTCTCTGTGCCGACCCAGGGCTTGGGCAGGATCTTGGGCCCTCTAACCGTTTGAGAAGGGCGGCAAAATGGATCAGGCGATCAGTTCTTAAAACGTCAATCCTACCTTCTTTGTAAGTAATAGGCCTCTATGCGTTCAAGTGTCTGTAAATACTCTGACTGGAACTCGAGATCCGGGTAATGGCTGATTTCTTCTCTTAAGAGGCGTAAAAAAGGAAATGGGTCGATGCCGTAATTGTTTTTTCCCCGTTTGTCTGCTTCGTGCACGATGAGGAGACAATAATAGGTCAAGACTAACCTCAGCCGGGGAGACCGCCTCAGGAGATATCCACGGCCTCCAATGGTATTTAATAAAAACCCAGCATACTTGTAAAGCACATCGAAGGAGGGGCGCAATCCAAGGCTGTCTGGACAACGGTCTCCTGCCATGGCCCACCTAAAGAATATGTCCAGGTTGATCTCCATGGTGTCTGTCTCATTTTGAAGGATCTCGCGCAGCAGCCTCAGGTCCTTTCGGCCAAGGGCCCTGTAGAAATGATATGTGTTTCGGGTAAGCAGCCTTGGGTCAACTCCTTCACCTGCAGGCACCGGGGCATGCTCAGAGAGCTTTTTGACAACGGTCTTAAAATACTCAAGCGCGGGTTTGCCAAGATTCAGGTGGCGGATATAGTCCCTGGTGTCCAGGTAGCGGAAGAACTCTGCCACGTCTGATTCCAACTGCTGGCAATAGTCAAGCTTGGACTCTGGAGCCAGGGCAGATGGCTGGCCCCCAGGGGACGACTGGGCCGATGTCGTTTGAGAGACAGCAGGGGCTGCGGGAGTCTGAGTCTCGTGGGCAGGTGGAGTTGGTGAGGGCGGCTTTTCTTTTTCCTCCTCTGAGGGGTGTTCTGGTGGGGGCTTCCATGGAATGGGCCTTTCCTTCAGATAAAAATAGCCCCCCACCAGCAGTACGGCCAAACAAAGTGCTACGACGATCCAAATCCAGGCCTTGCTTCGCCCTTTCTTGCCCATATCTCCGCCTTTCTGGTGAGGCTTGTTGTTTAAGGTCAACCGCTTCTTGAATATTTCTTTCTTCCCTCTTCGTATAGGTTGTTTCCTTGCGTATCAATTACCACTATGACAGGAAGTTCTTCGACCCGAAGTTCACGGATGGCCTCAGGGCCCAAGTCCTCATAGGCAGCGATGCGCACTTCTTTTATGCACTTGGAGATCAAGGCCCCCGCTCCCCCAATGGCTGCCAGGTAAACGGCCTTGTGCCTAATCATGGCATCTATCACCTCTTTGGACCTCTTGCCCTTGCCAATCATGGCCTTTAGGCCTTGGGCCAGCAGATCTGGAGTGTAAGGATCCATTCTGTATGCCGTGGTGGGGCCAGCTGCCCCTATCACCTTTCCGGGAGGGGCAGGAGAGGGCCCCAGGTAGTAAATGATCTGGCCCTGGAGCGGTATCGGTAGCGAGCGGCCCTTTTGGATGAGTTCGGCCAGGCGCTTGTGGGCGCTGTCTCTAGCAGAATAAATGGTTCCATTTATAAGCACGCGGTCGCCTGCGCGAAGCCTTTCCACGTCTTGGTCAGAGAGTGGAGGAACTAGTTCAATGGGCTGATTCATGGTTCACCCCTTTTTATAACACTATTTCAATGTGGCGGTTTGCATGGCACTGAATGTTTATTCCCACGGGCAAGCTTGCTATATGGGAAGGCACAAGCAGGATATGGACGGCTAGCGAGGTTACCCTCCCTCCCAATCCTTGGGGCCCAACACCGCTGTTATTTATGGCCTCCAGTAGCTCCTCTTCCAATGCCCTTAGCTCTGGATCATGATTAGGAGTGCCCACCGGCCTTAGCAAGGCTTTTTTGGCAAGAAGGGCACATTTTTCAAAGTCGCCTCCAATTCCAACTCCTACAATGGTGGGGGGACAGGGATTGGGCCCTGCCTGGATAACGGCCTCTACGACTCTTTCCTTGACCCCTTTCCACCCGGCAGATGGGGGCAGCATAAATAGGCGGCTCATGTTTTCACCTCCGCCCCCTTTGGGCACAACCCAGAGCCTCAAATCCTCACCGGGAATTATTTCGGCATGGACAATAACAGGTGTGTTGTCTCCTGTATTTTTTCTAGTGAAAGGGTGGCAGAGGGATTTTCTCAAATAGCCTTCCTTATACCCCCTTCGAACGCCTTCCTCTATGGCATCTTGGAAACTCCCTCCTACGAGGTGGACATCCTGACCCACCTGGGCAAAGACCACCACAAAGCCCGTGTCTTGACACATAGGTATCCTCTCTTCACGGGCTATCTTGGCATTTTCGACCAACTTCTCCAGTATCTCTTTTCCCAGGGGGGACTCTTCCTTGCCTATGGCCTTCCTGAGGGCATCCAGCATGTCTTGACCAAGCTCAAGGTTGGCCTTAATCACCGCCTCTTTTACTTCTTCTGTTATTCGGGAAACGTCAAGATCCCGCATGTCAATGCTCCTTGTGTCCTGAATTATTAAGTCTTGTTGACTTATTAGAGGCCTCTGTTATTTTAGTACCTTTGGGTGGAGGTGGGGCGGTTCGCCATCACATCTCACCTGCGCGATATCGAGCTTGAATATACTAAAGTTACATACCAGAGGCAATTAAAACCTGGAGGTAGAGCGAGGCAATGGGAGAAGAAAAAATCAGAATACTGCTCACAAATGATGACGGGATTTACGCACCGGGACTCTATGCCCTATATAAGATATTCAGGCCTTGTTTTGAGGTTCACGTGGTGGCCCCCGTGCTGGAGATGAGTGCCGTAGGGCATGCCATTACCCTCTTAAGCCCGCTGCGGGTCCAAAAGGTGGACAGAAACGGATCTTTTTACGGCTATGCTGTTTCAGGAACCCCTGCTGACTGCGTAAAGATTGCGGTAAAAGAGCTGATCAAACCACAGCCCCATATTGTTGTCTCTGGAATAAATGCTGGCCGCAATGTTGGGATGGATATCCTTTACTCAGGCACGGTTTCTGCTGCAACTGAAGGGGCTTTTTTGGGCTTTCCTGCCGTAGCGGTCTCTCTGGATTCTAGAGTAGACCCAGATTTCTCACTAGCGGCCCGAGTGGCAAAGTCAGTGGTGGAATTTGTGCTCTCCAATGGTCTGTCAGATGGCAGAGCCCTCAATGTGAATATCCCCGCCGTCCCGGAATCAAATATCAAGGGAATCCGTTTTGCGAGACAGGGGACCGCCAGATTTGAGGAGCGCTTTGAAAGACGAAGCGACCCGCGGGGTAACATCTATTACTGGCTTTGTGGTGAGACTACGGTGGACGAAGACGACAGGGAATGCGACTCAGCCCTTCTAAGAGAAGGGTATATAACCATTACCCCGATTCATTACGACCTCACTTGCCTAAAAGAACTGGGGAGACTCACAAGACTGAAGCCTCCCCAGCTGCCTACTTAACAGTTAAGTCCCAAAGGGATTATTGGGGACCCAAGGCCGCGGCGATCCGCTTGTATGTTTCTATGCGTTCTTTCATATCTTTTTCTGCCTGCTCAAAGAGCTTTTCTGCCTGCTCCGGGAAAGTGCGGGTAAGGGCTGAGTACCTGACCTCGCCCAGCAAGAACTCTCTGAAGTTACCCTTGGGATCCTTTGAATCCAGGATAAAGGGATTTTTCCCCTCTTGCTTCAGCCTTGGATCAAAACGATACAAGGGCCAATATCCCACTTCCACGGCCTTTTTTTCCTCTTCCTGGCTTAGCCCCATGTCAATTCCGTGGTTTATACACGGCGAGTAGGCAATAATTATGGATGGCCCAGGATAGGATTCAGCCTCCAAAAAGGCCTTCAGACATTGATTCTTATTGGCACCCATAGCCACTGAGGCAACATAGACATAGCCATAAGTCATGGCCATGAGCCCAAGGTC
>JAMOVZ010000459.1 GCA_027061865.1 Desulfobacterales bacterium | reverse complement strand
GTCCTTTTTCTTAGTCATCTTGCCCGCTGCTGCAAACTTTGCAACTGCCCCAGTGGGTGTGGACTTGGAGGATTGCCCACCTGTGTTGGAGTAGACCTCAGTGTCCAGGACCAGGATGTTCACATCATGCCCCATTGCTATTACATGATCCAGGCCACCGTAACCTATATCATAAGCCCAGCCATCCCCTCCAATGATCCAGATGGACTTCTTGATTAAATAGTCGCTTTGATCTAACACCTCCCAGATAAGCCGTTCAACCTCCTTTTTTGACTTGTCTTTAGGTTTGCCCATCCGGGTGATTTCAAGCTCAAGCCTCTCCAGAAGGGCCTTGGAAGTCTCTTTTGACTTTTCTCCGTCATAGCGGCTCTCAAGCCACGCCTTGCAGGCCTGGGCCAGGTCTTCTGAGATTTCTTGCTCCAGGAGCTGTTCTACGGTTGAGGCAAGCTTTTCCCTTCGCTGGCTTACTGCAAGCTCCATTCCGAAACCAAACTCTGCATTATCTTCAAACAGCGAGTTGGCCCACGTTGGCCCGTGCCCTTCCTCGTTCACCGTGTAAGGGCAAGAAGGAGCCGAGCCCCCATAAATGGAGGAGCAGCCTGTGGCATTGGCAATGATCATCCTGTCTCCAAAAAGCTGGGTTGACAGCTTCACATAAGGGGTTTCACCACAGCCTGCACAAGCCCCGGAGAACTCAAAGAGGGGCTGGCGGAATTGGCTCCCCTTGACGGTGGTGGGTGGCATCACATCTCCCAGGTTAGGAAGCTGGGTAGAGAATACATGGTTCTTCACTTCCTTGTCTTTGACCTCGGAGAGCGGCTTCATAACCAACGCCTTTTTCTTGGCGGGGCAGACATGGGCACAATTACCACAACCCGTGCAGTCCAATGGGCTTATCTGGATTCGATATCTCAATCCCTTTAGTTCTTTTCCCTTCGCCTCCACGGTCACGAACTGATCGGGAGCATCCTCCAGGTCCTCGGGTTTTGCCAATACAGGCCTGATGACCGCGTGAGGGCAGACGAACGAGCACTGGTTACACTGGATACAGTTATCCGGTATCCATTCAGGCGCTTGGATGGCAATCCCTCTCTTTTCGTACTTGGAGGTGCCGGTTGGGAATATCCCATCAGGAGGCATGAGGCTCACGGGTAATTTATCTCCTTGCTGGGCCAGCATGGGGCGCATTACCTGGGTGACAAATTCTGGCACCTCTTCTTCTTCTTCCACATAAGGCTTGATGCCGGCATTGGCCCACGATTCCGGCACTTCTATCTTTTGGAGCGCCTCTAAGGCCCTGTCCACGGCCTTGATATTCATCTCCACCACCTTTTCGCCTTTTTTGCCGTAAGTCTTTCTTATGGCATCTTTTATGAGCCTTATGGCCTCATCTTCAGGAAGAACATTGGCGATTTTAAAGAAGGCAGCCTGCATGATCATGTTTATGCGTCCGCCCAAGCCCAACTCAGTGGCTATCTTTACTGCGTCGATGTTATAGAAGTTCAGTTTCTTGGTGGCTATGGTGCGCTTCAGGTGGTCGGGCAGCTTTTTCTCCATTTCTTCCGGACTCCAGGGGGAGTTCAACAGAAATGTGCCTCCCTCTTTTATGCCATCCAGGATGTCATATTGATATACGAATGCCGGATTGTGGCATGCAATAAAGTCGGATTTAGTAAGGAGGTATGGAGACTGGATCTTGTGGGGGGAGAAGCGCAGGTGGCTCATTGTAATGCCACCCGACTTTTTGGCGTCATAGGCGAAATAGGCCTGTGCATACAGATCTGTATTCTCACCGATAATCTTTATTGCGTTCTTGTTGGCTCCAACGGTTCCGTCTGCCCCCAGACCCCAGAACTTACACCTAACGGTTCCTTCTGGGGTGGTGTCGATCTCTTCGGTAATGGGCAGAGAGGTGAATGTCACATCGTCTGTGATTCCCACGGTAAAGTGATTCTTTGGCCTGCGGCCCTTGAGGTTGTCAAACACGGCCTTTACCATACTGGGGGTAAAATCCTTGCTTCCCAAACCATACCTTCCCCCCACCAGGATGGGAGCCTCATCTATTTCCTTGAACACGGTGCAGACGTCCTGGTAAAGGGGTTCTCCCACTGCCCCAGGGGCCTTTGTCCTGTCGAGCACCGCAATGGCCTTGGCAGTGCGGGGAAGAGCCTGGAGGAAGTGGTCCTTCGAAAAGGGTAGATACAGCCTCACCTTTACAAGCCCCACCCGCTCGCCTCGATCGTTGAGGTACCTCACGGTCTCCTCTATTACATCGCAGCTGGAGGCCATGGAGACTATCACCCTTTCGGCCTCAGGGTCGCCCACATAGTCGAATAGGTGGTATTTCCTGCCGGTAAGCCCTCCGACCTTATCCATTTCTTCCTGAACAATATTTGCCACCTGCAGGTAGTAAGGATTGCAGGCCTCGCGGTTTTGAAAGAATATGTCTGGGCACAT
>JAMOVZ010000458.1 GCA_027061865.1 Desulfobacterales bacterium | reverse complement strand
CAATCCATCACCCCAAATCAGTCAACAACAGTGATTCCCATGCTCCTGGCAGTGCCCTCGATGATCTTCATAGCACTTCCAAGGTCATAGGCATTCAGGTCTTCGAACTTGAGTTTAGCGATCTCTTCGACCTGCTTTCTAGTGACCTCTCCCACTTTCAGGCGGTTGGGCTCGCTTGACCCCTTGGCGATCTTTGCCGCCTGCTTGAGCAATACGGAGGCAGGCGGCGTCTTGGTGATAAAGGTAAAAGATCTGTCGGCGTATACGGTGATCACTACTGGTATTATGGTGCCCATCTGGTCTTGGGTCCTGGCATTAAAGGCCTTGCAGAACTCTGCAATATTAACACCATATTGACCCAAGGCAGGACCGATGGGTGGTGATGGATTGGCCTGCCCCCCTTTCACCTGTAACTTGATAGAACCTATTACTTTTTTTGCCATCTCCCCTTACTCCCTAAACCTTGTTAACCTGTATGAAGTCCAATTCCACCGGGGTGGCCCGTCCGAATATGGTGATCAGGACCCTGAGTTTTTCTTTGTCCGGCTTGACTTCTTCCACCACCCCTTGGAAGTTGGTAAAAGGGCCATCAATCACCCTCACCTCATCTCCTTCTTCAAATTGATACTTGGGTTTCGGCCGGCTAATACCCTCCTCCATCTGCTTGATGATGCGTTCAGCCTCTTCATCTGGTATGGGAGAAGGCTTGGTGCCCCCGCCCACAAAACCAGTCACTTTGGCCGTATCTTTTACTGTATGCCAGGTCTCATCTGTAAGAACCATCTGGACCAGAATGTAGCCTGGATAAAACTTCCTGGAAGAGGTCTTTTTCTGTCCCTTTTTTAGCTCCACCACCTGTTCCGTGGGAACCAGGATTTGGCCAAAGTAATCCTCCTGGCCAAAGGCCTTGATCCGCTCTTCAAGGCTCTTCTTAACCTTGTGCTCAAAGCCCGAGTAGGTATGCACTATGTACCATTTAAGATCGCCCATTAGTCCTTATCTCATCCGACCAGATTCTTGATGACCTTGATCAGCCCAAAATCCACAAGGCCGAGGTAGAAGGCCACCACAAGAACCAGCAATATAACCACAGCCGTGGATGCCATGAGCTCTTTGCGGGTGGGCCATTTGACCTTCTTGAGCTCGTTTTTGACCTCCCTCAGAAACTGAATGCCCTTTTTTATAAGATTGCCGGGGCCCTTGGATTCCGCAGGAGGCCTTTTATCAGGCGCCCTCTTTTGAACCTCTCTTTTTTCAGGCCTCTCAACCTTCCCTTGAGAATCTACTGAAGAAGCAACGGCCTGCTGTTGCTTTATCCCTTTTTTTCGAGGCTTGCCAGCCTTTGCCTGCCGCTTCCTCGCCCTTCCCTTTTTGTTTGCTTTTTTCATAAATTATACAGCTTTTGAAAGAAAGTATGTTCACCAAGAGCCTGTGTGGGCTTGGCATAAAAAATGGCAGGCCAGGAGGGATTCGAACCCCCAACACCCGGATTTGGAGTCCGGTGCTCTAGCCGTTAGAGCTACTGGCCTGCATCAGACGGCTCACTCATAATAAAGGCTCTTTTAAAATCCAAGTTCTCAAGCAACCGAGCGCCCCCAGCTATCCCTACTTGGTCTCCTTATGGAGCGTATGGGTCCTACAGAAAGGACAGTATTTTTTAAGGGCCAATTTATCAGGAGTCCGGCGCTTGTTTTTTGTGGTGCTATAGTTTCTTCGCTTGCACTCCCCACAGGCCAATATGATTATATCACGCATCAGATTCTGTTTCCCTTCAATACTATTCCAATATTTCGCTTACCACGCCTGCCCCAACTGTCCTGCCTCCCTCCCGGATGGCAAACCTCAACTCCTTCTCCAACGCAATCGGAGTTATCAAATTAACCTCCAACGTCACATTGTCACCAGGCATCACCATCTCAACTCCCTCAGGCAACGTCACAACACCCGTAACATCTGTCGTCCTAAAATAAAATTGAGGCCTATACCCATTAAAAAACGGGGTGTGACGACCACCCTCCTCCTTCGTCAATATATACGTCTCAGCCTTAAACCGAGTGTGCGGCGTGATCGACCCAGGCTTGGCCACCACCTGGCCCCGCTGAACCTCGTCCCTCTTTATCCCTCTCAATAACACTCCTATGTTGTCTCCAGCCTGACCCTCATCCAATATCTTCCGGAACATCTCTACACCAGTACACACCGTCTTCAGCGTATCACGTATCCCTACTATCTCTACCTCATCCCCTACCTTAATTATCCCTCGCTCCACTCTACCCGTAACCACCGTGCCACGCCCACTTATCGAAAATACATCCTCTATCGGCATCAAAAACGGCTTGTCTATGTCCCGAACCGGCTCAGGTATAAACTTGTCCAACGCATCCAATAACTCAAATATCGGCTTCACTTCCTCACTGTCCGGATCATCACTCTCCAATGCCTTCAACGCACTGCCACGTATTATCGGTATCTCATCCCCAGGAAACTCATACTTGCTCAATAACTCCCTCAACTCCAACTCCACTAACTCTATCAACTCCTCATCATCTACCATGTCACACTTGTTCAAAAATACCACTATGTACGGAACCCCCACCTGACGCGCCAACAATATGTGCTCCCGCGTCTGAGGCATAGGTCCATCATCAGCTCCCACTACCAATATCGCCCCGTCCATCTGCGCCGCCCCAGTTATCATGTTCTTTATATAATCCGCATGCCCAGGACAGTCCACATGCGCATAATGACGCTTATCCGTCTCATACTCCACATGCGCCGTCGCTATCGTTATCCCCCTCGCCTTCTCCTCAGGCGCCTTGTCTATCTGATCAAATGGCACAAACTCCGCTAATCCCTTCTTGGCCAAATGCTTCGTTATCGCCGCAGTCAACGTGGTCTTACCATGATCTATATGCCCAATCGTACCAACATTCACATGCGGCTTCTTCCTCTCAAACTTCTTCTTAGACATCTCCTGATACCTCCCTCTCACATTTGGGTCATCGCGCCAGTTACCATCTGTAATGTGCAAAGGCCTTGTTGGCTTCTGCCATCCTGTGGGTGTCTTCCTTCTTCTTTACTGCCGCACCCCTGTTGTTGGCTGCATCCATCAGTTCTCCAGCAAGCTTTGCGGCCATGGTCTTCTCACCCCTTGCCCTGGCATAGGTAATAATCCAGCGAATGCTCAGGGCCTGACTCCTGGAAGGCCTTACTTCTGTAGGTACCTGGTAAGTGGATCCCCCAACCCTTCGGGACTTAACCTCCACCATAGGCTTTACGTTTTCTATGGCTTTCTTGAATAGCTCCAAGGGATCCTGCTTGGTTCTCTCTTTTATGATATCAAATGCATCATATAGAATGGTTTGGGCGATACTCTTTTTGCCCTTTTTCATCAAGCTGTTTATAAACTTGGCTGCAAGAACACTTTTATATTTGGGATCAGGTGCGACCTCCCTTTTTGTAACAACTCCCTTTCTGGGCATATCAAGTCTCCGCTAAAGCTCTCTAAATCTTGATTTCCACCATAATTCAGCCCGGCAGGGGCTTATATGGTCTTGGGTCTTTTAGTTCCGTACTTGGAACGGCTCTGTCGCCGGTCCTCAACTCCGGTGGCGTCCATGGTGCCTCTGATTATGTGGTATCTTACACCTGGAAGGTCCTTGACACGCCCCCCCCTTATAAGGACCACAGAGTGCTCCTGGAGGTTGTGGCCCACGCCAGGGATGTATGAAGTGACTTCAATACCATTGGTCAATCTCACACGGGCCACCTTCCTCAGAGCGGAATTGGGTTTCTTGGGCGTAGAGGTATAAACCCTCACACACACTCCCCTCTTTTGCGGAGCCCCCTGGAGGGCGGGGGTTTTGACCTTTTTCTTAGGAGGCTTACGCCCTTTTCTAACCAGTTGGTTTATAGTAGGCATAAAATGTCCTCACGCGATTTTGACTACCTTGAAAACAGCGTTGTCCAATCACAAAGCGTTTAATCAACAAAAACAATTTATATATTTAACTTTGTTAAATTTGTCAAGATATTTTCACTCAATTTCTTCTTCCACGATGCCTACATCCACGTCCCTGTAAGTCTTCAAGCCTGTACCTGCCGGGATCAGCCTCCCCATGATGACGTTTTCCTTCAATCCCTTCAAATAATCCACCTTGCCCGCTATCGCCGCCTCGGCGAGCACCTTTGTGGTCTCCTGGAAAGAGGCCGCGGAGATAAAGCTTTCAGTGCTCAGTGAAGCCTTGGTGATCCCAAGGAGCAAAGGCTCGGCGGTGGCTGGCTTTCCGCCCGCCTTTATGATCTTGTTGTTCTCTTCCTCGAACCGCCATCTGTCAACATGCTCGCCAACCAGGAAGTTGGAGTCGCCCGGGTCTGTCACATTCACTTGCCTGAGCATCTGCCTTACAATCACCTCGATGTGTTTGTCATTTATCCTGACGCCCTGGAGCCTGTAGACTTCTTGCACCTCATCGACCAGATATTTTGCCAGCTCCTTTACCCCTCTGATCCGCAGGATATCGTGAGGGTTCACGGATCCATCCATCAGGGGTTCGCCAGCCCTTACATAATCTCCCTCCAGCACACTCACGTGTTTTCCTTTGGGGATGTAATAATCTATGGGCTCGCCGACCTCCGGGGTAATCGTCATTTTGCGTTTACCCTTGGTGTACTTGCCAAATGACACAACACCGTCAATCTCGCTGATGATGGCGGTTTCCTTTGGTTTTCTAACCTCAAAGAGCTCAGCAACCCTTGGGAGACCTCCGGTGATGTCCGTGGTCTTTGTGGTCGCCCTTGGTATCTTGGCCAGCACATCGCCAGGACCCACCTTGTCACCCTCATTTACCATTATGATGGCCCCCACAGGGAGGTGATATCTGGCCTTTGCCTTTGAGGTGCCGGGGATATCCGCTGTCTTCCCCTTCTCGTCCTTAATGGAAATCCTGGGGCGCATGTCAAGGTTGCCGGATTCAACGATAACGCGGCTGATCTTGCCTGTGACCTTGTCGCGTCTCTCTTGCATGGTCTTGCCTTCTATAATATCGC
>JAMOVZ010000457.1 GCA_027061865.1 Desulfobacterales bacterium | reverse complement strand
ATCAAGGTCATTGATAAGTGGACGATTTCCCGTATGGACCGGTCCGCCATTTTTCCTAAATGAGATACCCTCGATACCTGAAAGATCAGGGTCCCTGGCATGCTCAACAGAGCGTATCAGCTCCCTCATGGTGGCTTCGGCCTCCCCTGTTACCACCACGTCTATTTCAGGGAAATTTTCAAGCAGGTGTCTCCAAAGGAATGTAGCCCCCACCCCTCCAAAGACCACCCAGGCCTCTGGAAGTAGTTCTTTGACTAGTTTTGCAAGCCTTACCGCCCCCCAGCGGTTGGCATGTAGCACGGAAAACCCTACCACCTGAGGCCTTTTTTCTTGAAGCAGGCGGGCGGCTTGATCCTGTGAGCCTTGAATATTGTAAAAGTTAAGGACCTCCACCTCGTGGCCTTCAGCCCTCAAAGCGGCTCCTATGTAGTAGATGCCGATGGGTGGGGCGTTTATCTCCTCATCATGGATCCTTTGTTCAAGGAAGTAGGGATGTACAAGCAGGATTTTCAAGGATTAGCTCCATTTTACTCCAGTATTTTACAAGTAAATCCGATTATAAAGAAGGAAGAGAATTGGCCTGAAAAATGCAATTTTAACCTAATAAGCATCAGCCTGTCTTCCCGGCGGGGATTCCAGACACCCAAGGGTCGTTACATTGGAAGTATATATCGCCAGACAGCCCATATTCAATAAGAAACAAAAGGTCAAGGCATACGAGCTTTTGTGCCGCGATGGATTGCTCAATAAATGCTCAGAGTCAGATGGGAACAGGGCAACCTCCAAGCTTCTTTCCCACAGCTTCTTGGCCTTTGGAATCCAGCAGTTGACAGGGGGCAAAAAGGCCTTTGTTAATTTTACCAGGGAACTATTGCTGGAAAAGGTTCCGTCCATGTTTCCATCAGACATGCTTGTAGTGGAGATACTGGAGGACGTGGAGCCTGACAAAGAGGTGGTCAATGCATGCAAGGAGATCAAAGAGCTGGGCTATGATATCGCTTTAGACGATTTTGTCTACAAACCCTCCCTTGCCCCCCTCATACAGCTCTCCTCTGTGATAAAGATAGATTTTAGGGCGACCTCAAAGGATGTAATCAGAAGCTATGTAGAAAAACTGGGCCGGTACCGCGTCAAATTTTTGGCTGAAAAGGTTGAAACCTATGAAGAATTCAAAGAGGCCCTTGAGATGGGATTCCATCTCTTTCAGGGCTATTTCTTCAGCAAGCCGCATATATTCAAGGAAAAGGACGTAACCCCATCCAAGTTGAATCTGCTCCGCATTATGGCAGAAGTAAACAAGGAGGACTTCAAGTTTGAGGAACTGGACAAATTGATAAAAAGGGATGTCTCGATATCCTATAAGCTCCTTCGATATATAAATTCGGCCTACTTTAGGAGACTAAAGGAGGTCTCATCCATAAAACAGGCAATAGTGCTTTTAGGCGAGATGGGAATCAAGCGTTTTCTGTCGCTCATAACCATGACCAAATTGGCCTCTGACAAGCCTGATGAACTAATAAGGACATCCGTTATTAGGGCCAGGTTTTGCGAATTGCTGGGAAAGGGTGGATGCAGCAGGTGGGACACATCAGAACTTTTCACCCTTGGCCTTTTTTCTTTGATAGACGCCATACTGGATTCCCCCATGGAGCTATTGATGAATAAGCTGCCACTGTCAGATGCCATAAAAGAGGCCCTTATCTCAAAGCAAGGGGAACTTTCACCCTATTTGGAGCTGGTGTGTGCCTATGAGGCGGGAAAGTGGGATGAAATTTCCAGGATAGCAAGGCCCTTGGGCATCTCAGAGCTCAAGCTGCCTGAATACTATATGGATTCAGTAGTATGGTCAGACAGCTATGCCAGCCTTTGATACCAATAATTCAATTTTACCGGATTAAGACTAACTCCCCTCTCTATATGTTAGTTTGGTCTGGAAGGCAAGGCCCATGACATCCTTAGGGCCGGTAATGGCCTTTTCCTTTATGCCTTCATCTTAAGGCCTCATGAATCTATCGGGATTCATGGAAAAATCATTCCCTCCAGGTGCCTGTCCCCGTTTTCTGCTGTATCACCCTAAAATCCAATGAAATAGCTTGATTTTGACATCTGGATTGTCTAAAAAGATCGGTTGTAATTGGCGAACCTGATGTTACAATTGACAAAAAAGTCAAGGTTTTCAAATACGGGTCAACCATGACGGAAGATATGGAAAAATGAATTTGAGGAGGACCGTTGAATGAGCAAGTCTGAGCAAGATCAAGTGCGGGAGATGCTGGCCGAGGCAGGCTATTCTGAAAAGGCAATAGACTATGTCCTGAGCAGGGAGCAGATAGGGGTGCTGGAGGATGCTGACCACAGCACTCTGGTCAAGGGGCCATGTGGCGATACCATGAGGATCTCTCTAAAACTGGAGGGAGACAAGATCAAGGATGCAAAGATGGAGGTCCTTGGGTGTCCCGGGGCCGTGGCCTCTGCATGTGCTGTAATCGACCTTGCTAAGGGCAAGGATCTTGAGGAAGCAGAAAAGATAGATCTGGAGTCGCTTTTCAAAGTGGTGGAAAAGCTCCCTGACCAGAAGGTCCATTGTGCAAAATTAGCGCTTGCCACCCTGAAGAGGGCGTTAAGGGAGTACAAGGAAAAGACAGGGAAGGGAGCTGAAAAAGAAAAGGCCGAGGCAGCAGGATAAGGCCGGGCAGCGGTTAACCGTTCATAAGGCGCACCAAGGATCCTTGGCCGAAATAGTCTATTATATTCAGGCAGCCGTAGTCTTGCTGGATTCTGTAGATTTCACTCAGTCTCAAGCCTAAGGCCTTGGCCAAGATGACCCTGTTTACCCCACCGTGGGCCACCACCGCTATATGCTTGCCCTTGTGCTTGGCAAGAATCTGTTCAAGGCAGGGCTCTATCCTGGAGGCAAGCTCCCCTATGGATTCACCATTTCCAGGCGGACGATAATTGATCAGATCGTTCTGGCGGGCCTCCAACTCCTGTGGAAAGTTCTTGCGTATGCGCCCCAGGCTTTCGCCCTCCCATTGGCCAAAATACATCTCCCTTAACTCGGCCAAATGCCTTATGGGCACATCATGATACCTCGCCACTATGAGGGCGCCGTGTGCCGCTCGCCTCAGGTCACTGGAATAGATGGCCTCTATGGGCACAAATCTCAATCTTTCTGACACCTTTTCCATTTGGAGCACTCCTACCTCGGTCAGCTCCACATCGGTGTGGCCGTAAATGGGATAGCTTTCGTAGCCGTTCACTTGGCCGTGGCGGATTAAGTACAAGCGGGTAGTTTTTTCCTGGTCCATGCCGGCCAGGATATGTCTAACTATACAAGCTGTCAATACTTTGGTCTTTATCTGGTCGAAGGGATAGGGTATAAAGACAGTCTAGATTCAAGAGGATGAGGGGGTCTTGGGGTTGGGTAGGAGCGAATGTTTTGGAGACCTGGACAGGGTGTTCCCTCTCAGGGAGGACGGCCTCAGGGAGGTGCCTCCAGAGTGTTTTGGATGCGAGCAACGAACCGAGTGCCTCAAACAGGCGCTAAATACAGCTAAAGGTATTTCGTTCAGGATGGAAAAGTTGACTCAGGCAGAGGAGCATGGCCTTGTGGGGAAACTTAAGAGGTGGTCCAGGAGGAAGACCCTTAGCCGCATTCTGGAGAAGCAGAAAGGGCCCAAGTCATGAATATCAGGATAACATGCCCTTACTGCGGATTTTCTAAGGAAATCCCTCATGAAAAGATTCCAAAAGGGGCAAAAAGGGCAGTATGTCCCAAGTGCGGGCAGAAATTTCAGTTCTCTTCAGGTCAATTGCCTTCTGCTGCTCATGCCCGCCAAGACAGGGCCTCTCAGCAGGAGGCCCCTAAGCGGGGGCCTTCTCCCTGGGAAGAGCGTTCTGAGATAGGGCTGTGGAATGGCATTTGGCTCACCATAAAACAGGTGCTCTTAAGCCCTGACAAACTCTTTGGGCGGCTTCATTACAGAGCAGGCCAGGGCGAACCCCTTGCATTTGGCCTTCTGGTCGGATCTGTGGGAAGCATGTTCAGCTTTTTCTGGCAAGTGGTCATGGTGACACTGGGAATAGTCTCCTTTGGCCCTTCCTTGCTGGAGCAATTCGGGCTTGCAATAATCTTTGTGGTCCTTTTAGTAATGGTTCCTATCTTTGTTCTTGTAAGCCTATACGTATACAGTGCCTTGTTACACCTGTTTCTCATCGTGGTGCGCGCAGCCAACAATGGGTTCGAGGCCACATTCAGGGTCGTGTGCTTCTCTCAGGCCACCCATCTGCTTGGCGTGATCCCCTTGTTCGGCGGATGGATTTCAGGGCTATGGCAGTTGGTGGTGCAGGTGATCGGCCTAAAAGAGATCCATGAGACCAGCTATGCAAGGGTTATCATCGCCTTCCTAATCCCAATCGTGGTAATTATGTTGATCGTGGTGGCAGTCTTAATACCCCTCATTATCCTTTTCTTGAAAAATCCTGCCGTATCTCAATTCTTCCCCCTTGATAAGATCTGAAGGGGGTGTTCCATGATTGCCCACGAACAGGTCTTGAACCAGAGACAATTAGAGGCAGTGACCACGCTCAATGGTCCCTTATTGGTTATTGCAGGGGCAGGCAGCGGCAAGACCCGGACCTTGATTTACAGGGTGGCTCACCTGGTGGAAAAAGGGGTGGAACCCGCATCCATCCTGCTTCTGACATTCACCAGGAAGGCTGCCCACGAAATGCTGGAACGAGCAGCCATGCTTTCAGACCCCAGGTGCCGTAATGTCTCGGGAGGGACATTTCACTCCCTTGCCCACAGGGTCTTGAGGCTTTACGGGGGACGCTTGGGCTTTTCAAATGGCTTTACCGTGATGGACCGCTCTGACATGGAGGAGATCCTTCACTCCCTGCTTGGCGACCTCCATCTGCCCAAAGGTGCCTTCAAGGTGCCTAAGCGAAGAACCCTTGCATCGATCCTGAGCAAAGCTGCCAATCTAGAGAGCGATGTGGAAGAATTGGTGGCCTTGGAGTATCCCCAGTTCATTGCGTTCAGCCCCTATGTAAAAGAAC
>JAMOVZ010000456.1 GCA_027061865.1 Desulfobacterales bacterium | reverse complement strand
TCACCAAAAGGTCTGTGCCACCGGCCAAAACTCTGGCACTTGCCTCCATCGAGGCCAGCATCTCGCAGGCATCATCCAAGTTGGCAGGCTGATGGTACCGGAACTTTGGAAGTAACAGCATTTAAAATTCTCCTGGAGCTAATACATCATATTGGGGAGGAATAGTATCAATTGAGGAAAGATCATAAGGATAATGATCCCCGCGATAACTGCGAGCAAAAACGGAAGTATCCCTTTGAATATGGATTCAAGGGGAATCTCTCCAATCACCCTCCTTGCGACACCAAAGACCACATAGACATTAATGCCCACGGGTGGAGTTATGACACCCATCTCAGTAACCATCACAATAATTATCCCAAACCAGATGGGATCGTATCCCAGGCTGGTGACCACCGGATAAAAGATAGGCACGGTCAAGGTGACAAAGGCAAGGGCGTCCATAAAACATCCCCCAAAAAAGTAGATGAGGATGATTACGCTCATGACCATGTATGAGGGGATGTCCAGCCCGCTTACCCAAGTGGATATATTGAAAGGAATACGGGTCACCGCCAAAAACTTACCGAAAATTACAGCGCCAGCGATCAGCATCATCACCATGCATGAGGTGGCTAGAGTTTCATAGAGGGATCGGACAAAGCCCTCCCATGTCAACTGGCGCCTGATGAGGGCCACCATCAGCATGCCGAAGCTCCCCACAGCAGCAGCCTCGGTCGGGGTAAATATCCCCATGAAGAGGCCGCCCATCACCATGAAAAAGACCACCAGGGTCTCGCCCATTCCGAGAAGGGAACGGAATCTCTCCTTCCAAGGGAAGCTTTCCCCTTTAGGGCCCTGTGAGGGGGCCTTTGTGCACCAGATGTAGATTGATATTATAAAAAGAATAGTTACCAGGATTGCGGGGATAATGCCGGCCACAAAGAGCTTTCCAATGGACTGCTCTGTGAGGATACCGTAGACAATGAGCACAATGCTTGGAGGCATTATCATTCCCAGCCCCCCGCCGGATGCCACCGCACCTGTGGCCAGCTCATCTGCATAGTTGAACCGCTTCATCTCGGGAAGCCCTACCGTGGCCATGGTAGCTGCTGTAGCGGGACTTGAGCCACACACTGCCCCAAAGGCGGTACAGGCTGTCACCGTGGCCATGGCCAAGCCCCCACGGGTGCTGCCCAGGAACTTATACCCAGTGTCGTAAAGTCTTCTGCTTATCCCACTGTTAAAGGCAAACTGGCCCATCAACACAAATAGGGGAATGGTGGTAAGGCCATAAGATGAGAACACATCATATATGACTCTGGCTATCAGATTCAGGGCCCCTTGTCCAGAGATCATGGCAGTAAAGCCCAAGAAGCCTATCATGGCCATCACATAGGCCACGGGCATGCGCGTTAGAAACACCGCGATCATTACTACGATGCCGACTATGCCAACTACGGTGGGATTCATTTCTTCCTCAAGTATTCCACAAGTATCTTTATCTCATTTAGAATGACCAGCGTCTGAACGAGTATACAAAATGCAGTGATATAGATGACGACATATTCAGGGAATTCCAAATTCATGGAGACCTCTCCTGACTTCTGCATCTCGTGAGCATACACGCCCATCCTCCAGGTGATCAGGGCAAACAGCACAAGGCTCAGAATCCGCGTAAAAAGATCCACCACTTTTTGTGTCTTATCTGATAGAAGACGAACAACCAGCTCCACACCCACATGGGCCCCTATCTTATGGGTAAAGGGAAGCCCCATTGCAATGGCCGTGGTAGCCATGAATCCAACAAGCTCCACAGAACCGAATATGGGATGACGAAAGAACCTGCCCACCACATCGGCGCAAGTAAGCCCCATCATACCAACAAGGCAAACGGCACCAACGGCCTTCATCTTGTCAACGAGCCAGTCTAACGGTTTCCACAAGGTCTCTTCACTCATCTCCCCGCCTATGCCCATATTTAATAAGGCGAGCAGGAGGAAATGCCTGCATAGGCCCTCTTGCTCGCATTTGGTGTTTCAAAAATTCAAATGGACTTATTTGGACAGCTTAGCAAGCATATCCCTTATGAAGTCCACGATCTCTTGCGCATTGGCAATGCCCTTTTTCTTTGCATCTGCCACATATTTATCAGCTATGGGAGCAACGGCCTTTCTCCAGCGGGCAGCCTCCTTTTTGTCCAGTCCGATTATCTGACCGCCGTTTTCCAGCAATGCCCTTACACCATCAATGTCACTGGTGTCCCAGGCAGCCCCATGTTTGTTGATCCATTCCTCGTTGATATCCATGATGATCTTCTGGATATCTGAAGGCAGTGCGTTCCACTTGTTCTTGTTCATTACCACAAAGAAAGTGGTGGTGTATGCGGCTGCATATGAACCAGTAGCGTATTTAACCACCTCTGCCATCCTCCAGCCCTTGTTGACCTCGTAAGGATAGAGGGCCCCTTCAACCACGCCTTTTTGGAGCATCTGGTAGAGCTCGGGCATGGGCTTGGGCACTGGTGTTGCGCCAAGGGCCTTGAGCACCAGGGCACTTGTGCCGTGGCCCCTCATCTTCATGCCCTTGAGATCTTCGAGCTTTCTCACCGGCTTGTCCTTGGTATGAAGGATGCCAGGGCCGTGAGCATGGAGGTACATAACCTGTGTGTCCATCAGCTCTTTGGGTTTGAACTTCCTGTAAACTGCATTGGCGATCTGGGTGGCAACCCTGCCGCTGGTATAGCCCAAGGGCAGATCAACCGCGGACATCACAGGAAATCTCCCCCTGGTATAAGCCAAGACGGAAAAGCCTATGTCGGACATGCCGCTGACCACTCCATCATAGCACTGCCGTGCCTTGGTAAGGGTCTGCCCAGGGTAGTATTCGATCCTGACCCGGCCATTGGTCCGTTTCTCCACCTCTCTGCACCATGCCTCGGCCAATTTACTTTGAATATGGGTTGGTGGGAAAAAGTTGCTGTAGGTTAACTTGATCGGCCCTGCCTGGGCCTGTGGTGCTGAACACAGAAAAAACGCTACCCCGATTAGTAGAACAAACGCACAGATTAATACCTTTTTCATGGGGACCTCCTCCTTTTGCTGGATGGTAAACCATCTTAACGGCCACAACTAAAGCAGACTTTTTAAACTAAGCCCCTTTCACCCCCTTTCAACTGTTCTTTGCGCTTTAACCAGGCGTGTCCACTCTCCAGGGCTGGGGCCTTAGAAAGTGGGAACAGATATTAGCTAAATTGTAGCTACATTTTGCCCTTATCTATACCAAAGAAGAAAATAAGACAAGCAAAAAATGAGACTTGTTCACCCCCTCCGTTATTCTACCTCAACTCCGGCCAAGTATCTACTTATTGCCCCATCGTATTCATGGGTGAGCTTGAAGGCTTTTCTTGCCAGTTCAAAGCGAGTCCTTAACGTGGTCTGCCCCTTGTTTTTTCTCATTTCCTCAATCACCCTTCCATAGTCAGAGGGATCCGCTACGACTGTCACAAACTTGAAGTTCTTGGCAGCAGAGCGCAACATGGAGGGGCCGCCAATATCGATATTCTCAATAGCCTCCTCCAAGGTCACACCTTCTTTTTCTACCGTCTTTTCAAACTGATAGAGATTCACCACCACCATATCAATGGGGTTGATGGCATTTTCCTCCATGGCCTTCAGGTGTGCAGGATTGTCTCGAAGCGCAAGAATCCCGCCATGGACCTTTGGATGCAGGGTCTTGACCCTGCCATCCATTATCTCCGGGAAACCGGTGTAATCGGAAATTTCAATAACTTCCACCCCGCGGTCCCGAAGTCTTTGCGCCGTACCTCCGGTGGACAGAATTTCTACATTAAATTCCTTTAAGGACTCAGCAAACTTTACGACCCCGCTCTTATCCGTAACACTTATTATTGCCCTTTGAATTCTCCCCATGCGTCTTCCCTCCTCTTGGCTTGAGCTGATCTTTAGTCTTCTCCTGGTTGCTCCTAGAGGTTCATCTTCCGCCTTTAGATAGTAGATTGGGGCCTATTTATCAATCCCATCCTTCTTAGCCCTTTTCTTACACCTTTACTAGTGCTACTGTATGAGAATTAAAAAGGAGTTTATATAGTCCTTACGAGGTGCTGAGTTGTGGACACAGGTGAGAAAATTTCCTTTTCAAACGGCAGGTTAGAAGTCCCCCCCTTTCCCATAATCCCTTATATTGCGGGCGACGGCATAGGCCCAGACATCTGGAGGGCCACTCAGCTGGTCCTGGACCACGCAGTCCGGCTCCTGTGGGGTGAAGAGCGGAAGTTGGTCTGGAAGGAAGCCCTTGCAGGGGAAAAGGCTTACAAGGCCACAGGCCAATGGCTTCCCAAAGAGACCTTGGACGCATTTAGGTCATACAGGGTGGGAATAAAAGGGCCTCTTACAACCCCTGTGGGAGGAGGGATCAGGAGCCTTAATGTGACGCTGCGCCAAGCCCTTGACTTATATGCCTGTGTAAGGCCGGTAAGATATTTTCAGGGCGTGCCAAGCCCGGTAAGACACCCTGAAATGGTCGATATGGTAGTCTTTCGGGAAAACACTGAGGATGTATATGCCGGCCTTGAGCTAAAGGAGGGAACCCCTGAGGCCCATTCTCTCATCTCCTTTTTAAAGAAGGAATACGGATGGGAAATCCCAGCAGACTCTGGGCTGGGTGTAAAACCCATAAGCAGGTCAAGGACTAGGCGGCTCGTCAAGGCCTCCATTGAATATGCCCTGAAGAGAGGGAGAAAAAGCGTAACCATTGTCCATAAAGGCAATATCCAAAAATTTACAGAAGGCGCCTTCGTAAACTGGGCCTATGAAGTTGCGCGGGTAGAGTTTCCCACTGATACTGTGTCGTGGCAAGACTGTGGTGGCAGTCCCCCTCCCGGAAAACTCCTTATAAAAGACACCATCGCGGACATCTTTTTCCAGCAGGCCCTCACCCGGGCAGATGAATTCGATGTAATTGCCACCATGAACCTTAACGGCGACTATATATCTGATGCCCTGGCGGCCCAGGTCGGCGGGGTGGGTATGGCACCTGGGGCAAACATCAACTATCAGGACGGCTTGGCAATCTT
>JAMOVZ010000455.1 GCA_027061865.1 Desulfobacterales bacterium | reverse complement strand
TGGCAGGTCTCGGCGGGGCTGTTCAGCTTCCAAAGGGGGGGGCAGACCTGCTCATGGACCTCAATGTTATAGCTGCGGCTTTTGTGGTGGTGGTGGTCGGTGGTATGGGCAGTATCCCTGGGGCCTATCTTGCCGCTGTGATCATTGGAGAGCTTAGCTCTTTCGGTGTATTGGTGCTTCCCCAAAGCACTCTTGTCATGATGTTTCTGGTCATGGCAGTTGTGCTTGTTATCAGGCCATACGGGCTTCTCGGAAAACCCGAAGTAACCGGCCATGCTTCCTCTGAACTTGCAGAATATCCCCTGAGACCCGCCCCCAGGAAACTTCGCATAATAGGGCTGTTTGTTCTCATTGCAGTCCTTGCTTTACCCGTGATGGTTAAAAGCTTCCACCTGATTTTGGCAAGCGAGATAGCCATATTTGCCCTTGCCTGCATGAGCCTCTATTTCATGATGGGTGCAGGAGGGATGGTGTCTTTCGGGCATGCTGCCTTTTTTGGGGGAGGAGCTTATGCCGCGGCCCTCCTTGTCCACTATGTCCACAGCCCAATGGAACTTGCCTTGCTTTTTGCTCCCACGGCCATGGCCCTTCTTGCGCTGATCATTGGATGGTTTTGCGTGCGGCTCTCAGGGGTTTACCTTGCCATGCTCACACTGGCATTCGCCCAGATCTGTTGGGCCATAGTGTTTCAGTGGAGCTCCTTTACTGGAGGTGATGACGGCATCCTGGGCATTTGGCCTCCTCAATGGGCCAGCAACGAAGTAGTCTTTTACTATCTCACCATGGTTATCAGCATAGGAGGCATCTTGGCCCTCCGCTACCTTCTTTTCACCCCGTTTGGCTACACCATGAGGGCTTGCAGGGACTCTACCTTGAGGGCCGATGCCATTGGGATTGATGTCAAGCGCCAGCAGTGGTTTGCCTTTGCCACTGCAGGGATGTTTGCAGGACTTGCGGGCGGCATCTACGTGTTCTCCAAAGGGAGTATCTTCCCCTTTGAGATGTCGATCCCCAGATCTTTCGATTTGCTTTTGAGTGTCCTGCTTGGCGGAATCTACTCGCCTTCAGGCCCGGTTGTAGGCTCTGCCGCCTTTATAGGGCTGGAAGACCTCATATCGCGGCTTCCATTTTGGAGGCTGATTTTGGGCTGTATATTTATTGTATTAGTGGTTGCCTTTCCCCAGGGAATTGCAGGCTATTTTGGCGCCCGCTTTGGTGCAAAGGGTGAGTGATGACAAAGCTGCTCGAGGTGAAAAACCTTTCCAAGTCATTTGGTGGCGTAAAGGCGGTAAACCGGGTGAGCTTCAGCCTGGAACAAGGCCAGCTCCTTGCCATGATTGGGCCAAATGGAGCGGGAAAGTCCACCTGTTTTAACCTGATAAATGGCCAACTCAAACCTGACAGCGGCAGCATAAAAATTTTAGGCAAGGAGACCACAGGTTACAAGCCAAGGCAAGTGTGGGCTCTTGGTGTTGGGAGGACTTTTCAGGTTACCGCTACCTTCCCTTCCATGACGGTGCTCGAAAATGTGCAAATGGTTCTCCTGTCCTTCCACAAAAGGCTCAATTGTGTAACCCGCACCGTATCGAAATTATATGCGGATGAGGCCATGGAGCTCTTGAAACTTGTGGGCGTAGAAGAGCAGTGGAACCGGACATGCGGTATCTTGGCCTACGGCGAACTCAAGAGGGTGGAACTGGCCATGGCACTTGCTAACAATCCAAAACTGCTTCTTATGGACGAACCCACCGCTGGCATGGGAGTGAAAGAAAGGCTGCAGCTTATGGAGCTTACATCTCAAATCGTAAAGTCCAGATCCATAGGCGTGCTCTTTACAGAACACGATATGGATGTGGTCTTTGCCCATGCAGACAAGATCATAGTACTTAACTATGGCTCCCTGATTGCTGAGGGGACCCCCCAAGAGGTGCGGGATAACGAGGAGGTAAAGGAGATCTATCTTGGGACCTGTGAAGTAAAGGGCAAAGAGTAAGGAGTTAAGCGTAATAAGGGTATATTGTAGAGAAGGTACTATATGGAAGAGAACGGGATATTGGCTCTTGAGGCTGTAAACACTTTTTACGGAAAGGCCCAAATCCTCTTCGACATGAGCTTTAGGCTCCAAAGGGGGGAGGCAGCAGTGCTGCTTGGAAGAAACGGAGTGGGAAAAAGCACTACTTTCAAGAGCATAATGGGGCTAGTGCAACCCAAAAAGGGCCGCATCCTGTTTAAAGGAACTCCCATCCAAGGCCTTCCGTCCTATAAGATCTGCGCCTTAGGTATCGGCTATGTGCCCGAGGACAGGCGCATATTCGCCGGGCTCACTGTCATGGAAAATTTGGAAGTGGGGAGGCGCCCCCCTAGAGAGGGGCTGGAGCCTTGGACGCCTGAACGCCTCTTTGAGCTCTTTCCCAATCTCAGGGCACTGAAAGACAGGCCCGGAGGCCAAATTAGCGGTGGTGAGCAGCAAATGTTAACCATAGCCCGTACCCTAATGGGCAACCCCGAGTTGCTCATCCTGGATGAGCCCTCAGAAGGGCTGGCCCCCGTTATAGTGGACCAACTGGCCGAGACCATCAAGAGTCTCAAGTCCAGCGGCGTTACCGTACTACTTGCAGAGCAGAACTTGAGCTTTTCGAGAAGGGTGTGTGATAAGGCCTTCATTATTGACCATGGGAAGGTGTGTCATGAAAGCGCCATGAATCAATTGTCCGACGATGTTTGCGAGATGTATTTGGCAGTATAGAGGGTGAGGAGTTAAGAGCAAAGAGTGAGGAGACAGAGGCTTTAACACAGGAGCGCAACTAGCTGAGTGAAAGGAGACTGGGAATGGCAATTCTGCCTGAGGTAAAAAAACACTATGGGAAGTTAAAGATATTAGTAAATGGCCAATGGAGGGAATCCAATTCCGACACTGTTCTTGAAGACAGGAATCCTGCCACAGACGAGGTGATTGCCCAATTTCCCATAGTTACCCGTAAGGAGGCTGTGGAGGCTGTGGAGGCCGCCTCCAAAGCGTTTGAGACTTGGAAAGAAGTCCCATTGCGTGAGAGAGCCCGCCTCATTTTTGACATGAGGGGGCGATTCGAAGAGCACTTTGACCGCCTCACGCGCATCCTCACCCAGGACCATGGACGTACTATAGGTGAGTCAGTGGGTTCGGTGCGAAGAGTTATTGAAAATATTGAATCGGCCTGCTCGGCCATATACGGTCTTGCCAAAAGAAATGAACACATCGATCAATTGGCTAACGGAATTGATGAATACCTTGTCTGGGAACCTTTGGGGGCCTTTCTTATCATCACTCCGGGAAACATTCCCATGCATGCATGGTCATCCTTTGTTCCTTACGCCCTGGCAGCAGGGTGTACCGTGGTGGTGAGCCCTAGCCCTCAGAATCCCGTTGCAGCCCAAGCCATCTGTGAAGTGGCCCAGGAAGCAGGGCTTCCCCCTGGGGTTATAAATTTGGTTTATGGAGATGCTTCGATCAATCAGGCAATCCTGGCCAGCCCCGATATTCAGGGGGTGGGATTTATCGGCTCAAGCCGTGTGGGAAAAGAGCTTTTTGAACTCTGCGGAAGACTCGGAAAGACATCATCAATAAATGGAAATGGAAAAAACCATCTCGTGGTCATGCCTGATGCAGACTTGGACAATTGCATCACGTGGCTGCTGAGAGCCTGCTTCGGCATGACGGGGCAACGGTGCCTTGGAGTGGACAATGTGGTTTTGATTGGCGAAACATATGATGCGATAAAAGAAAAATTCAAACAGGCTGCAGCTGCCATGAAGCTCGGCTATGGTCTGGATGAGAGCGTGGAATTAGGCCCCCTCACCACTAAACAGGGCCGTGACAGGGTGGTGAATTGGATAGAGCGTGCCCTCTCAGAGGGGGCGAAAATGGTGCTGGATGGAAGAAACCCCAATGTGCCTGATTACCCTCATGGCTATTTCCTCGGGCCAACCATTCTGGAGGATTGTCATGTGGACATGGCTACATCAAAGGAGGAGTCATTTGGTCCAGTAGCAGCCCTTATCAGGGCCGACAATTTAGAGCAAGTAATAGAGTGGATCAATACTAAGACCAACTATGGCCACTCGGCCTGCATCCTGACATCCAGCGGCAAGCAGGCAAGGAAGTTCATAAGAGAAGTAAATGTGGGAAACGTGGGGATAAATGTGGGGATCCCTCAACCCTATGCCTTTTTCCCTCTTGGCTCAAAGAGGGAGTCCTTTATGGGAAGTGCAAAATCCAGGATGGCGTCCATGCGGCTGTTCATGGATGAGAAGACCGTTACGGCTCGCTGGGTATAAAAAGCAGCTGTCCGGATGCCTCTAAGGCAGCCGTGGACGAGATGAATGTGAGAGGGATTGAGGTGTAAAAGGGAGAGGAGGCAATTGAATTAACGCGTCTCATGGCTGATTCAATATGACCATCGGCAACTCCATAGCCAAGATCGGCGCATTGCAGCTTGCAACGGGCCGCATGCGTTTTAGCGAGGACATGGTGACCAAGAGCATCATCTCGCTCAAGCTCTTGAGGAGCCCCAGCCACCATGCCATCATACGAAGTCTCAACACCGGCCCTGCAACCAATCTGAAGGGTGTACTCGGTGTTCTCACTTGGGACGACATCCCGGGAGAAAAACAATTTGGCCTCATCACAAAGGACCAGCCCCTGTTGGCCCACGGAAAGGTGCGGTTCAAGGGGGAGCCTATTGCTCTCGTGGTGGCAGAAAGCGAAGAGGCAGCAAGGGCTGCAATAGACGCCATTGAGCTGGAGATTGAAGAGCTTCCCCCAATCTTTGATCCCTTGAAAGCCTTGACTCCTGCCGCCACCCTCATCCATCAGAAGGGCAATATCCTTTTTCGGCGAACTATCAAGAAAGGAGATGTTGAAAAGGCCCTTCGCTCCTCCAAAACAAAGGTGAAACATACTTATTACACCCCCCACCTGGAGCACGCTTACCTGGAACCTGACGCTGGAGTAGGCTATATTGACCAGCAAGGCAGATTTGTCATCCACGCCTCCACCCAGAATCCCCATTACGACCAGCAAGAGGTCTCACGCCTCC
>JAMOVZ010000454.1 GCA_027061865.1 Desulfobacterales bacterium | reverse complement strand
AGCCAAGGCCTTGGGGCTCAAAACGCCGTCCTGGGCGGTGGCCGGTATGACGGCTTACTAAAACAACTTGGGGGGCCTGACGAGCCCGCAATAGGCTTCGCCGTAGGCATGGAGCGGGTAATCATGCTGTTATCCGAGTTCACCGAACCGGTGCAATCCGGGCCTGCCCTTTTTATCGCCTCCCTGGGGCCTGAGGCGGAAAAAAAGGCCCTCTTGTGGGCTGCAGCCCTTAGAAAGGGGGGCATCTGGGTGGAGCTTGACTACACCCCTGGGGGGCTCAAGGCCCAGATGAGGAGGGCTGATCGGATGGGAGCCCGCAAGGTCCTCATCGTTGGGGAGGACGAGTTAGAGAGCGGTTATGCCATCTTGCGCGACATGACAACAAAAGAGCAGCAAAAGATTCAGATCCAAGGCATCATTGAAACACTAAAGGAGGTCCTGAGCTGACATAAGGCATGGAAGACAAAGGGCACATAGGAACATTAGGGGATTGGAAGAGAACCCTGGGTTGTGGAGAGCTGAGGCCCAGTCAAATAGGTGAGAGTGTCACCCTTATGGGCTGGGTCAATGCCAGGCGCGACCTGGGAAACCTCATATTCATAGACTTGAGGGATCGAACAGGGCTTGTCCAAGTGGTCTTTGACCCCCAGGTCTCCTCTGGGTGCCACCAGCGCGCCCGGCCCTTGAGGGCCGAGTGGGTGGTCGCCGTCAGGGGAGAGGTGGCCCCCCGCTTAGAGGGCCAAGAAAACCCTGACCTTCCAACCGGTGCCCTCGAGATCAGGGCCTCAGAGCTCAAGGTGCTAAACAGGGCAGAGACTCCTCCATTCCAGGTAGACGGCGCCGTTGATGCCTCAGAGGCATTGAGGCTCAAGTACCGCTACCTGGAGCTGCGAAGGCCCCAGGTCTTTGAACTCCTCCGAAAGAGGCACCTCATTGCCTCCAAAGTGCGGGAATACTTAAACCGCAGGGGCTTTATCGATGTGGAGACACCGTTTCTCACTAAGAGCACGCCAGAGGGTGCCCGTGACTACCTGGTCCCAAGCAGGGTCAACAAGGGAAAATTCTATGCCCTTCCCCAGTCACCCCAGCTGTTTAAACAGCTCCTGATGATTGCCGGCTTTGACCGCTACTACCAAATCGTCCGCTGCTTCCGCGACGAGGATCTCCGCGCGGATCGCCAGCCCGAGTTCACTCAGGTGGACCTCGAAATGGCCTTTGTGCGGGAAAGGGATGTAATGGAGATCTTTGAAGGGCTCATGGTGGAGCTTTTCCGCGAGGTTTTGAACATTGAAATCCCGACCCCCATCCCCATCCTCACTTACAAAGAGGGAATGGAGAGATTTGGAACTGACCGCCCTGACCTGCGCTTTGGAATGGAGATAGTCGATATCACCGACCTTGCTGCCCGCTCAGGGTTTCGAGTCTTCAAACATGCAATAGAGAGGGGCTCCAAGGTAAAGGGCATCGTGGTAAAAGACAAGGCGTCCCAGTTTTCCAGGAAGGGTTTGGATGAGCTCGAAGGACTCGTAAAAGAGCAGGGAGTCAGGGGGCTTGCCTGGATCAAGGTCTTGGAAGATGGCTGGCAGTCGCCTGTCAAGAAGTTCTTCAGCCCTGAACTGACCCGGCAAATCACTGAGAAATTTCAGGCCACCCCAGGAGACCTTGTGCTTGTGGTTGCGGACCAGGAGGCTGTGGCACTCCGGGCCCTTGGGGCCTTGAGGGTTCACCTGGCCCAGCACTTGGACCTGGTTCCTCAAGGGGCGTGGCAATTCGTCTGGATCACCGAATTTCCCATGTTTGAATACAATGAGGAGGACCAAAGGCTTGAGCCGGTCCATCACCCCTTTACATCTCCTTTTGAGGAGGACATAGCGCTTCTTGACCAAGCCCCCCTCAAGGCCAGGGCCAGGGCCTATGACTTGGTGCTTAATGGGACTGAAATAGGGGGCGGCAGCATCCGTATTCATAATTTGGCGCTTCAGCAGAAGATATTTGAGATCTTGGGTATCTCGGAGAAAGAGGCGCATAGCAAATTCGGTTTCTTCTTAGAGGCACTCAGGTATGGGGCCCCTCCCCACGGGGGCATGGCCCTTGGCTTTGACAGGCTGGTTGCCCTTATGACAGGGGTCAGATCCATTCGAGAAGTTATCGCATTTCCCAAGACCACCAGTGCCACTTGCCCCCTTACTGACGCCCCCTCTCGTGTGGATGAGGCCCAATTGCGGGAGCTTGGCATCTCCATCAGCACTGGGGAAGGCTAGGCTGGGTCTTTACCCTACTTTTTTCTTGGCAGGCCCCTGTATTTTTGTTAAATGTAGCTAAAATGCAGCTAGAATTTAGCTTCTTATGTCAAAAATCATTTTAAGAGGAGTGTACCATGCATCCACTGCTTGAAGACAAACTGGGAAAGAAGATGGTGATGTTGGGCAATGAGGCCATAGCCCGGGGCGCTCTGGAGGCTGGAGTGGCTTTCACCTCTGCCTACCCTGGAACCCCATCATCGGAAATCGCGCTCCAGTTTTTCCAGATCTCACAGGAGACCGATCTTTACTTTGAATACAGCGCAAATGAAAAGGTGGCCTTGGAGATTTCCGCAGGTGCTGCTCAATGCGGGCTGAAGACCATGGTAACCATGAAGCACGTGGGCGTGAATGTGGCCTCCGATGCCCTCATGACCCTTGCCTACACGGGTGTAAAAGGGGCGTTGGTGCTGGTAAGTGCCGATGACCCATTCATGTTCTCCAGCCAAAATGAGCAGGACAACCGCTACTATGGCAAGCTGAGCGCCCTGCCAATCCTTGAGCCATCCACTGTCCATGAAGCCAAGGAGATGGCTAAGTATGCCTTTGAGCTATCCCACGAGCTCCAGGAGCCAGTGATCCTGCGGACCACCACCCGGATTAATCACTCGAGCGGCGTTGTCACCCTGGGCCCTATGGCCGAGAGGATCACAAAGGGGAAGTTCAAAAAAGACCCCTTTAACCTTGTCTGCGTCCCAGCGGTGTCGCGAAAGCTACATGCCAAGCTGCTTGAAAATTATGAAAAGGCCCGGGCCATAGGCAACCAAAGCGAGTGGAACCTGCTTGAGGGCCAGGGCAGTTTTGGAATAATTTGTAATGGCGTGAGCTACACCTATGTAAAAGACGTGCTCCAGGAAATGGATGCCCCGGACAAGTTTCGGATCCTCAGGATAGGTCTTTCTCATCCCCTTCCAGACCAGATAATTACCGATTTCCTCAAGCAATGCGAAAAAGTGCTGGTGGTGGAGGAAGGGGAGCCATACATGGAAGAAGGGGTCAAGGCCATAGCCCAGGAGGCTGGGCTCACTCTTCCTATCGCTGGAAAGGGCGAAAACCTCTTTTCTCGCCTTTATGAATATAATCCTGTAATGGTAAAAAAAGTGATTGGAACTTATTTTGGTGTGCCTTACCAAGATACTAAGCCTATTGATGTCTCTGATCTCCCTGAAATCCCGCAGCGTCCCCCTAATCTTTGTCCGGGCTGCCCTCATAGAGCCACGTATGTGGCCGTCAGGGAAGTGCTGGGTGATAATGCCATTTATCCCACTGATATAGGCTGCTACACTCTGGGCCTTCTTCCGCCGCTCCGAATGGGTGACTTTCTCATTGCAATGGGAGCCAGTGTGGGGACTGCAGGAGGATTTGCACGGGCCACGGATGACAAGGTTGTGGCCTTCATAGGAGATTCCACCTTTTTCCACAGCGGCATCCCGCCTTTGGTGAATGCCGTTTACAATAACCATAATTTCACCTTGATAATCCTTGACAACGGCACCACCGCCATGACAGGCCACCAGCCTCATCCGGGGGCAGAAGTAAGCCACATCAACCTGCCCCTGAATCCCGTTTCTATCGAAGAAGTGGTAAAGGGAATAGGGGTCAAAAAGGTGGTAACCGTAAACCCACTGAGGTTCAAGAAGACCGTGGAGGCTATCAAGGAAGTGACAAGCTATGAAGGGGTATCAGTGCTCATCGCCAGGGCTTACTGCCCCCTTTTCGAACGGACCCTGCCCCACGGAAAAAAGTGGAGACCTTTTTACGTGGACCTCAAGAAATGCAAGAAACACAGGGTATGCATAACCAAGATAGCGTGTCCGGCATTTTACATTGAAAATGATAATGTTTACATAGATGAGACCAGGTGCACCGGCTGCATGCTGTGTGCTCAGTTGTGCCCTGAAAATGCTATCTTGCCCCTGAAAAAGGAGGTTGCCTGATGAACGTTACCAAAATCATGATAGTAGCCGTGGGTGGACAAGGCAATATCCTGGCTGCCCGCGTGATAGGCGAGGCTGCAGTGGAGGCCGGTATTGATGTCAGGATGTCGGAATTTCACGGAATGGCCCAGCGTGGGGGAGTCGTGGAATCCATGGTGCTGTTGGGAGACGGCATCAGTTCTGCTATCTCTGACGGCGAGGCTGATGTGCTCGTGGGCTTTGAGCCCTCTGAGGCCATAAGGGCAGCAATCAAGTGCAATTCCCGCTCGTGGGTGATTACCAATACGCGCCCAGTGCCCCCCTTTACCGTTGCCCTTGGACAAGATGAATATCCTGATATTCAGGCCACACTGGACAAGATCGCCCAACGGGTGGAAAAACTCATCGCATTCGACGCAACAGAGCTGGCCCTCAAGGCAGGCTCTGCAATGTCAATGAACATGGTCCTGCTGGGTGCCCTTGCCCGAACCGGAAAGATACCTCTGGAGCCGGATCTTTTCCGCAAGGTGATAAGGGAAAAGACAAAGAAGGCTTTCGTGGAGACAAACCTCAAGGCCTTTGACCTGGGAATGGAGGCGGCCTCCAAGGCCATGTAGATATCCGCCGATTCCATTTGGGCCCGGCTCTCTCTCCATGACGATACGGGAGGAGGCCCGGGCCCGATTTTTTAGCAGCTATAAGCCAAACCTTAGGCCGTTTTCATCTCAAAGGCGCCTTTGTCGGTTCTTGGGGCTGGATCTGCGCCCTTAAGATAGGAAAGCCCCAAGAGTTTTCCTGCCAATGCAACCATACCCATTAAAAAGACAAATCCCAGGTGGGACAGATCCACCATCATCACCACTTCAGGAGAAAAGGCCAGTTGTGGGAAATTCTTGAGTACACGGATCAACCCCGTAACCACTATACCACCCCATATGGCCACCTT
>JAMOVZ010000453.1 GCA_027061865.1 Desulfobacterales bacterium | reverse complement strand
AGGGGAGGGGAGCACGCGGCTTCTCATTACCCCTGGATTTAGGTTCCGGGTAATCGATTCCCTGATCACCAACTTCCATCTCCCAAAGAGCTCTTTGCTCTTCCTGGTGGCGGCCTTTGCCGGGCTGGAATTGATCAAAAGGGCCTATGAGCACGCGGTGAGGGAGAGGTACAGGTTTTACAGCTACGGAGATGCAATGCTGATCCTTTAGATTGAATGGATTCATGAGAGGTTGAGGTAACAAGGGGCGGTGGAATTTCAAATTAAATACAGGTCAAAGGAATCAAAGGCGCGGGTGGGGGTGCTCAAGACTCCTCATGGAGAAGTGGAGACCCCTGTTTTTATGCCGGTTGGCACCCAGGGAAGCGTGAAGGCGGTGTGCCGCAAAGACCTCGAAGAGATAAATGTGGGTATTATCCTGGCAAACACCTATCATCTCTATTTGCGGCCTGGCCACCAGGTGGTCCGCTCCTTGGGGGGGCTCCACCGGTTCATGAATTGGCCCCATCCCATTCTTACCGACAGTGGGGGGTTTCAGGTCTATAGCCTCTCAAAGCTTAGGAAGGTTACAGAGGAAGGCGTGGTGTTTCAATCCCACCTGGATGGCTCTAAACACTTTCTTGGGCCGAAAGAATCAATGGAGATCCAGCAGGCCCTGGGCGCGGACATCATCATGGCATTTGATGAGTGCGTTGCTTATCCCGCAGAGAGGACCTATGTGGCCCGCTCAGTGGAGCTTACCGCCAACTGGGCCAGGAAGTGCAGGGAATTGCACCAACAAGACTCCCAGGCACTTTTTGGCATAATTCAAGGCGGAGTGTACCTGGATCTCAGGGAAAGGAGTGCCAAGGAACTGGTTGGGCTGGATTTTTCAGGCTACGCCATTGGCGGCCTCTCTGTAGGTGAGGATCAGGAAACCAGGATGGAGGTGATCCGTTTTACCATGGACTTTCTGCCTTCTCACAAGCCCGTATATCTGATGGGGATGGGGAGTCCCGAAGATTTGAAGCAGGCCGTGGAAGCAGGAGTTGACATGTTTGACTGTGTGCTTCCCACCAGAAATGCCAGAAACGGCACCCTTTTTACCTCCAAAGGACGCTTGACAATAAAAAATGCTCGGTATATTGACGATGAACGCCCCTTGGATGAAACTTGCGCCTGTTATACCTGCAGGAATTATTCGAGGGCCTACTTGAGACATCTATTCGTGGCCAAGGAGCTCTTGGCCTACAGGCTGAACACCATTCACAACCTTTATTTCTATACCCGGCTCATGGAAAAGATCCGGGAAGAGATAAAGGCTGAAGCGGAAAATTTAGAAAAATAAAGGAAGGAGAGAATCTATGGATTTTTTAGCATTTGCCATGGGCGGAGGCGGTGGGGCCTCTGGAGCAGGGGGGCAGGGATCTGCCCTTGGGGCCTTTGTGCCACTAATACTGATGTTTGCGATCTTTTACTTCCTGCTCATCAGGCCTCAGCAAAAAAAGAGCAAGCAGCACAGGGAGATGATCGCCTCTTTGAGGAAGGGCGACAAGGTGGTGACCACCGGAGGGCTCCACGGGACCATCACAGGGATTTCCGATGATGTGGTAACCATAGAGATTGCCCCGAAGGTGAGGGTGAAGGTCTCCAGGGGCTCGATTGCTGGAGTGCTGAGGAGAGGCCCGGGTGAACAACAAAATAAGGAATAGGCTAGAGCAAAAGCTTATAAGAATTTGTCTCAGAGGGGTAATAAGTGTCCAAGCGATTAATGTGGAGATTCGGCCTGGTTGTCGCCGTTGTTGTCGTGGCAATCATCTATCTGATCCCATCCCTTATTGATCCCCTACCGGATTGGTGGCCTGGAATCCTCCCCCGGGAAAAGATCCGTTTGGGTCTGGATTTGCAAGGGGGAATGCATTTGGTCTTGGAGGTTGAGGCCTTAAAGGCCGTGGAAAGCAGCCTTGAGCGCACCATAGAGGAGCTTCGCCACGACATGCGGAAGGGCAGGATCCGGTATAAGGAGATGAGGAGAACTGGGGCCGAGGGAATAGTGGTGACCCTGCTTCGCGAAAAAGACAGGGAGGCATTTGTCAATCTGGTCGAGGCCAACTACCCGGATTTTGAGGTGAAGACCGTTGATTCCTCGATGGGACTTCCTTCTTTTAAGCTGGTATTAAGGGCCAGGGCCAAGGAGCAGATCATCAAAATGGCCGTAGATCAGGCCCTTGAGACCATACGCAACAGGGTGGACCAATTTGGGGTCACAGAACCTGACATAAGGCCCCAAGGGGACAACAGGATCCTGGTTCAGCTCCCAGGGGTAAAGGATCCCGAAAGGGCCAAAAAGCTCATAGGTAAGACTGCAAGGCTGGAGTTCAAGCTGGTGGACGAGGAGGGCAACATCCAGGAGGCCCTAAGAGGAAATATCCCGCCAGGGGATCAGATCTTGTATCAGGAGAGGATAGACCCTGCCACAGGGCGGACACGGAGGGTGCCGTTTCTGCTCAAGAAACGGACGCTGCTGACAGGCGAATACATCACTGATGCCAGGGTCCAGATTGATTCAAGGTACAATGAGCCCTATGTCTCCTTGTCTTTTGACAGGAGGGGCGCAAGGCTCTTTGAAAAAATCACAGGAGAAAATATAGGCAAGCGCCTTGCCATTGTACTTGACAACAAGGTCTATTCAGCCCCCGTAATTCAAGACAAGATATCAGGGGGGAGAGCCCAGATCACGGGAAGATTCACCATGGAGGAGGCAAGGGACCTTGCAATTGTGCTGAGGGCAGGGGCCTTGCCAGCGCCAGTCAAGATTATAGAGGAGCGAACCGTAGGCCCATCCCTTGGAAAGGACTCCATAGAAAAGGGGATCAAGTCCATGATAATCGGGGGCATCATTGTGATGGCTTTCATGGCATTGTACTATTCCTTGGCAGGAGTCATTGCGGATCTCGCCCTCTTGCTCAATATCCTTTTCATAATGGCAGGGCTAGCCTTTTTCGGCGCCACCCTTACTCTCCCGGGAATTGCCGGCATAATTCTCACGATAGGTATGTCGGTTGATGCTAATGTGCTCATATTTGAACGCATAAGGGAGGAGATAAATATAGGAAAGACAGCAAGGGCGGCAATTGAAAGCGGTTACGCTAAGGCCCTTGTCACCATCCTGGATGCAAACATCACCTCCCTTATTGCAGCCCTTGTGCTTTTTCAGTTTGGGACCGGGCCTGTGAGAGGATTCGCAGTGACCCTCAGCATAGGAATCGTGAGTTCGTTGTTTACCGCAATCTTTGTTACTCGTCTTATATTTGATTATCTCTACATAAATCGAGGGATGAAGTCCCTTAGAATCTAGGGGAAAAGGGAACTTGTTATGCAGTTTATAAGGCCTGACATTAACATCGACTTTCTGGGAAAGCGAAAGATTGCTGCCTCCATCTCCGGGTTATTGATCCTGCTTACCTTTGCCTTGCTTATCATTCGAGGTGGACCGAACTACGGGGTGGACTTTACCGGTGGCGTCTTGATCCAAGTGAAGTTTGACCGTCCCACTACCCCTGACCAAATAAGGGAGGCGCTCAAGGATGTAGACTTGGGCGACAGCATCATCCAAGAGTTTGGCGAGAAGGGATCCAACGAGTACCTCATAAGGGTCCGGAAGGTGAATGTGGAGCTGGCCGGACTGGACGAAAAGGTGAAAGAGAGCCTTGCGGCCAAGTTTGGCGAGGGAGTGGAGATCAGGCGCGTGGAAATGGTGGGGCCAAAGGTTGGAAAGGACCTTCGCCAAAAGGCCCTGTTTGCCATTTTTTATGCCATACTTTTCATTGCGGTCTATATCTCGGGCCGCTTTGAACTCAAGTGGCTAATGAGCATTGTAATGGCTTTGTCCCTTTCCGTAGTGGTCTATTTCGCCTCCTCCTTTGGCCTCAGCGTGACATGGTTGATCGTGATAGCACTGGTGGTGACGCTGGGGCTGTGCTGGGCCTTGAAGTTGAGGTATGCGTTGGGGGCCATTTTTGCCTTGATCCACGATGTGACAATCACGCTAGGGGCCTTTGCGGTTACAGACCGGGAGATCTCTCTCGCCATCATTGCCGCATTTCTCACCATCGTGGGGTATTCTTTGAACGACACCATAGTGGTCTTTGACCGAATCAGGGAAAACCTGCGGAGATTCAGGAGAAGGCCGCTTCAAGAGGTAATGAATAGGAGCATTAATGAAACCCTTAGCAGGACCCTGCTCACATCCCTCACCACCTTGATCGTGGTGGTTTCCCTCTTTTTGCTGGGAGGCGGAGTAATTCACGATTTTGCCTTTGCCATGATGGTGGGGGTGGTGGTTGGGACCTATTCCTCCATATTCGTGGCAAGCCCCATTTTGTTGTTGTGGGAAAAGGGTGGTAGGGAAGGTTCGAAGAAATAGAGGATGAAATAAAAAACAGCAGTAATGGTGAGCAGCCCTGGCTACCAAGCGGAGAAAAAAGAAGAAGCGTAAAACCAACCTCCTAACCTGGCTTGGTATCCTTCTTTTCTTGGGTCTCTTGTTTGTGGGCTGGAGGATATGGGTTGGAGTCCACACGCCCTCGCCCCAATTGAGATACTTACTCCTTTCTGTAAACGGCCAACCCCGCAAGCTGGTCCCACAAGAAGAAATTCTCCTCAAACCTAATGACTTGGTCAAGATAGTTAAGGTCTCCACCAATGTCCCCTTTAATATCGGTATCAGGCTTTACAGCAGGCAGGTTGACATAAACTCCCTGTGGTATGAAGAACTCCCTGTAAGACAACTCATGGGTTCTGACTTGCTCTTTGAAACCTCGCTAATCAAGGTGGAAGTAAAGCACTTTAACCGGCTAGTGGCCATTTTGAAATGGAAAATCCAGCCAGATGCGAAAGACTGGCTGGAGCGGGCAGGCAGGATTATTGATCCAAAAAAAAGGGCCGCTTTACTGGAAAAGGCCATAAAACTCTTTCCCGGCAACCTGGAATTGGCCGGTAAACTGGCCCAAGAGTACATTTCGCAAAAGAAGTGGTCCAAGGCCATCCGGCTGCTCGAAAAACTGGCCGAACAAAAAGGTGAAAAACAGACCCTGATTACGCTTCTGGAGCTCTACAAGAGGATAGGAGACAAGAAAAGAACCATAGCCACCCTCAAGAGGATCCTAAACATGGACCCTGACGATTTGGAGATGAGGTGGGAGCTGGCAGAGGCCCTT
>JAMOVZ010000452.1 GCA_027061865.1 Desulfobacterales bacterium | reverse complement strand
TATCTTCCCTCACATCCTTATATTTATTTCGCTAAAAGCATCTCAAGCAACGCCTGGTGGAGATGCATCTTGTTTTCTGCTTGATCAAACACTACTGATTTTGGCCCCTCCAGCACCTCTTCTGTGATCTCTTCTCCACGGTGGGCCGGCAGGCAATGCATGACAATCACTGCAGGGTCGGCCAATTCCACCAGGGACTGGTCCACCTGATAGGGCTGAAATATCTTGATCCTTTCTTCTTTTTCCTCCTCCTGGCCCATGCTCGCCCATACATCGGTATTGATCACGTGGGCCCCGCGGGCTGCCTCCTTCGGGTCTTCAACAACCTTGACATTGCCGCCTGCCCATTGCACCAACCCCTTACCGGGGTGATAGCCGGGCGGGCAGGCAAGGACCAGCTCCAATCCCAAGATTCCTGCTGCGTTTATCCAGGAGCGGGCCACATTGTTTCCATCCCCTATCCAGGCGATCTTCAGCCCATCAAGCCCGTTCTTCTTCTCCACCACCGTCATAAGATCGCTCAGCACCTGGCAAGGGTGATACTGGTCGGTAAGGGCGTTTATTACCGGTATGGCTGACCAGCGCGCCATCTCCTTTACCAGGGCCTGCCCAAAGGTTCGGATAGCCAAGGCATCCAAGTAACGGGAAAGGACCCGGGCGGTATCCTTTGCGGGCTCGTTTCTAGACATCTGCGTGTCCGCCCTGCCCAAGTAAAGGGTGGAGCCGCCCAGCCGAAACATCGCCACTTCAAATGAGACCCGCGTTCGGGTGGAAGGCTTGTCAAATATAAGCCCTAAGGTCTTGCCCTTAAGCCTGTCAGAGGCCTGCCCGCCCCCTGATTTTATCTCTAGGGCCCTTTGGATGAGCCCCATGATCTCTTCCTTGCTCAAATCCCTTAAAGTCAAAAGGTGTTTTGCCATTGCTTTGCCTATTCCTTCTTTGGTAACTGCCCAAAAATTTCATCCAGTGTGTCGATCAGTTGATCAATCTCTTGGCGCTTGACTATGAGGGGGGGGAGGAATCGGAGCACTTTGTCTTGTGTGCAATTAATCAAGAAGCCTCTTGCCATGCACTCCTTTACAATTCCACTGCCCTCAATGTCCAGCTCCATCCCCAGGATTAGTCCCTGGCCCCGCACCTCTTTGATAAATCCGTGCTTTTCCGCCAAGCTTTGGAGCCTCTCTTTGAAGTAGCTCCCCATTTCCCTGCAATTCTCTATAATTCCTTGCTCCAGCAGGGTCTGAAGCACCCGGGTGGCAACAGCCGTTACCAAGGGCGTGCCTCCAAAGGTGGTGGCATGCGTTCCAGGGCCAAATGCGGGGGCAAGGGCCTCCCTTGCAAGCATGGCGCCAATGGGCAGCCCGTTTCCAAGAGCCTTTGCCAGCGTCATGATGTCGGGCTCTACGCCATAGTGCTCATGGGCAAACAGCTTTCCAGTCCTTCCCATTCCCACCTGGACCTCGTCCAGTATGAGGAGGATGCCCTTTTGGTCGCAGAGTCGGCGCACAGCTCCCAGGTAATCGGGATCGGGCATTATTACGCCGCCCTCGCCTTGGATCGGCTCCAGCATCACTGCGCACACATCTTCGTCCACCTCATTTTCGAGGGCTTCTAGGTCGTTAAAAGGCACGAACTTGAACCCGTTTACCAATGGATCAAACCCCTTTTTCACCTTTTCCTGACCTGTGGCTGTGAGTGTGGCCATGGTCCTTCCATGAAAGGAGTTTTCCATGCATACGATCTTGTATGCCCGCGGGCCCAAGCTCTCTTTTGCCCATTTCCTCGCAAGTTTGATCGCAGCCTCATTTGCCTCAGCCCCACTGTTTGCAAAGAAGACCCGGTCTGCAAATGAATTTTCCACCAGTAGCCGGGCAAGCTCTATCTGTGGAACAGTGTAATAGAGGTTTGAGACATGGACCAGGCGCCTTGATTGCTCAAGGAGGGCCTCAGAAACCACTAGTGAGCTATGGCCCAGGGCGCATACCGCCAATCCCCCCACAAAGTCCAGATAAGCCTTTCCCTCTTCGTCCCAGACCGTGCAGCCCTCACCCTTGACAAGCACTATGGGAAACCTCCCATAGGTCTGGAACATGTACTTGTCTGCCTGTTCAATGGTCTTTTCCGACATGAGCGACCTCGCCTTTCACGGTATTAGTTCAGTACCGATTCCCCCTTTAGTGAAGATCTCAAGGAGGATCGCATGCTCTTTTCTTCCGTCAATGATGTGGGCCTTTTTTACTCCCTTTGAAAGGGCCTCCAGGCAACAATTCACCTTGGGTATCATTCCGCCTTGAATCACGCCTTCATCTATCAGGATGCGGGCTTCCTGTGAGGGCAGGGTTGAGATGAGGTCGCCCTGCCTGCCGAGCACCCCTTTGGTGTCGGTGAGAAGGACCAATTTGCGGGCCTTGAGCGCAGCGGCGATGCCCCCTGCCACCAGATCCGCATTTATGTTGTAAGTCTCGCCCCCCTCGCCTGATCCCACCGGCGCTATCACCGGGATAAACTGCCTCTCTATCAATGCCTCCAGCACCCCGGTGTCTATGGAGGTGATTTCGCCCACCATGCCGATATCTATTATCTCAGGAGGCTGGTCATTGTCTCGTTTCCTGAGGTATTTCATCTTCTTTGCCCTGATCAGCCCCCCGTCTTTCCCTGAGAGGCCTACGGCCCGCCCGCCGTTCTTGTTTATCAGGTTCACTATCTCCTTGTTTACACTGCCTGCAAGCACCATCTCCACCACGTCCATGGTCTGCTGGTCAGTAATCCGCATCCCGTCAACAAACTCGGACTTGATGGAGAGGCGTTTCAAAAACTCGCCTATTTGGGGACCCCCGCCGTGGACCACGATCGGGTTGATCCCTACATACTTCATGAGGATTATGTCCAGGGCGAAGTTCTGCTTCAACTCCTCATCCACCATGGCATGGCCGCCGTACTTTACCACTACGGTGGCGCCATTGAACTTCTGTATGAAGGGCAGGGCTTCTATCAGGACCTTTGCCCTTTCCGTGTCAGTAATCATAAGATGTACCTGCTTAGATTTTCATCTTCCAGAATGTCTTTCAGCTTGTCAGCCACGTACTGTTTGGTTATGTGGACCCTCTTTTCACT
>JAMOVZ010000451.1 GCA_027061865.1 Desulfobacterales bacterium | reverse complement strand
CATCAAAGGAGATTTCGTCAAGCAGATTTTCCATGACCGTTTGCAGCCTCCTGGCCCCGATGTTTTCTGTCCGGTCGTTTACTTTGTTTGCAATTGAGGCGATCTCCTCAATTGCCTCATCGTCAAATATCAGATCAATGCCTTCGGTGGCAAGGAGGGCCTTGTACTGGGTGATGAGGGCGTTTTTTGGCTCCTTTAGGATGCGGACGAAGTCCTCTGTGGTAAGGGGGCTTAGCTCCACCCGTATGGGGAAGCGGCCTTGGAGTTCAGGGAGCAGGTCAGATGGCTTGCTGATATTAAAGGCCCCTGCTGCAATGAACAGTATGTGATCAGTCTTCACCATTCCGTATTTGGTCAGCACGGTGGAGCCCTCCACAATGGGAAGGAGGTCCCTCTGAACCCCTTCACGGGATACATCCGGGCCGTAACGGGACTCAGCCCCTGCGATTTTGTCTATCTCGTCCAAAAATATGATCCCATTTTGCTCGGTCATTCGGATGGCCCGCTCTATTACCTTGTCCATGTCGATCAGTTTTTGGCTCTCTTCCTGGGAGAGGATTTCAAGGGCCTCCGGGACCTTCACCCTCCTTCTCTTTTTGCGCCCTGGAAATAGATTGCCAAACATCTCTTTGAGGTTCAGCTCCATCTCTTCAAGGCCAGAGGTAGTAAAGATCTCCACCATGGGGAGGTTTTTATTGCTCACCTCCAGCTCCACATACCGCTCGTCAAGCTTTCCGTCCCTGAGCATCCTTCTCAGCTTCTCCCTGGTGGATGACTGATCCGGCCTGGCAGAGCGCACCACTTCAAGGACCTTTTCCCCGTCCTCAGCCCCCTTTGTCTCCTCTTTCCTCTTGGGCAGCAGGATGTCAAGCAGCCTCTCTTCGGCCAGTTCCCCGGCCTTCTCTTTTACCCTTTCCTGTTCCTCCTTTTTGGCCATGTTGACCGCCAATTCAGTCAAGTCCCTTATCATGGATTCCACATCCCTGCCCACATAGCCTACCTCGGTGAACTTTGTGGCCTCCACTTTGAGGAAGGGGGAGTTGGCGAGCCTTGCCAGCCGTCTTGCAATCTCGGTCTTTCCAACACCTGTTGGGCCTATCATGATGATGTTTTTTGGAGCGATCTCATCACGCAGCTCCGGTGGCACTTGCTGCCTGCGCCACCTGTTCCTGAGGGCAATAGCCACAGAGCGCTTTGCCTCATTCTGGCCGATCACATACTTGTCAAGCTCCGAGACAATCTGGCGTGGTGTGAGTACCTTCATGGAAATTTCTGCCTCTGGTAGTCTTTCTGTCATTAAAAGGCACCTGTCCTTATTTGAGTTCAGTCACCAGGATCTCTTCGTTTGTGTAAAGGCAAATGGAGGCAGCTATCTTCATGGCCTCTCGCGCGATGTCGGCTGCATCCAGGCTTGAGTGGGCAACCAGGGCCTTTGCTGCTGCAAGTGCATAGGGGCCCCCTGAGCCGATGGCAGCCACCTCCTCGTCAGGCTCAATTACATCACCTGTGCCCGAGATTATAAGGGTATGTTCCTTGTCCATGGCAAGCAACAGGGCCTCCAGCCGCCTCAGTATCTTGTCTGTGCGCCAGTCCTTAGCAAGCTCAACGGCGGCACGGACAAGGTTGCCATTATAGCTTTCAAGCTTCCCCTCCAGCCTTTCAAACAGATTAAAGGCATCTGCCGCTGCCCCTGAAAACCCTACAAGCACCTTGTCCTGGTACATCGGCCTCACCTTGGTGGCCTTGTGCTTCATTATGGTCTGGCCAAGGCTCACTTGGCCGTCACCAGCCATGACGGACCGGCCCGCTTTTCTGACAGCAAGTATGGTGGTGGATCTCCATTTCGCCATATCTCGTTTCCTCGCTTTTGGTGCCAACTATCCTCACTTGCTCCTGGGATGTGTCTGGTCATAAACGGCCATGAGCCTGTCCAAGGTCACATGGGTATATTTCTGTGTAGTGCTCAGGCTCTCATGGCCCAGAAGCTCCTGGACCGAGCGAAGATCAGCGCCTCCATCCAGCAAATGGGAGGCAAATGAGTGCCGAATGGCATGGGGGCTCACCTCAGGGCTCAGGCCC
>JAMOVZ010000450.1 GCA_027061865.1 Desulfobacterales bacterium | reverse complement strand
CAAGGTTAATGAGATTGTTGCAAAGATTGCTAACTTAAACAAGCAGATCGTTGCAGAAAGGATCCATGGCAGTCCTAATGACCTGCTGGATCAGCGGAACCAGTTGGTCACTGAACTCTCTGAACTCATGGACATCAGGTACTACGAGAATGACGATGGAAATCTCACCGTCACTACCGGAAGGGGATACATCCTGGTAAGCAAGGCAGACAGTTACCAGCTTACATATGATGACGGAACCATAAGGTGGGAGACATCTGGTGGGGCAAGGGCTGATATCACCGATACCATAACAGGCGGCAAAATGGGGGGATGGCTGGACATGAGAGATGCCATTCTTCCCAAGTATGAAGCGGATCTCAATGAGCTAGCAAAGGCCATTATTTGGGAGGTAAACCGAGTATACAGCCAGGGGGTGGGGCTGAATGGCTTTTCCCAAGCCACAGGAAGCTATGCAGTTACAGATCCGTCGGCTGCGCTTGAAAGCTCAGGGCTTGATTTCGCCGATATGATACAGAACGGCTCATTCAAGTTCTGGGTCTATGATGAGAATGGAGATGTGGTGGATCTGGGAGGCCCGGGAGGGTCACTGGAGGTAAGCGTTGACCCTTCCTCAACAAGCCTTGAAGATATCAGGGATGCCTTAAATGGGCTTGCCGGCGGCAATGTCTCAGCAAGCATTACTACGGATGGGAGATTGAGCATCCAGGCATCCAATTCTTATACTTTTGCCTTCTCGGAAGATACAAGCGGAGTGCTTGCAGCCCTTGGAGTCAATAGCTTTTTTGAGGGCTCAAGCCCTGTCGATCAAGACTATGCCAGGTTCATCAGTGTCAATTCCATCCTCCTAACAAACAAGGATTATGTGGCAGCAGGGCAGGTGGACGCAGATAGCGGGGAGATTGCTCAAGGTGATAACTCCAATGCTCTCGCCGTCGCCTCACTTGAAGAGCAAAATGTTACATGCTATCGCTATTATTACGAGAGGGGCCAAGACAGTCCCACAGTTGAGAGCGCTTCTGACACCATTGGCGGGCATCTGGCTTCATTCACAGGCACAATAGGGGTCTTTAGTCAGAGTGTCACCCGCTCAAGAGAATATACTGAAATAATAACCAATGAGCTGAGAGAGACGAGGGACAATATCTCGGCAGTGTCAATAGACGAAGAGATGACCAATCTCATAAAGTTTCAGCACGGCTATGCAGCAGCGGCCAAATTGATAGCAGCGGCGGATGAGATGTTCCAAACCTTGCTAGAGGTCAAGTAGAGGACTGAAAGATGCGAGTTGCAACCAAAAGCATGTATGAAAACATCAAGGTAAACCTTGCCCGCGTCACCCAGGAGCTCGTGCTGGCAAACAATGTGGTGAGCACGGGCAAGAGGATCAATAAACTATCTGACGATCCCGTGGCCATGGTAAGTGTTATGGGTATCAAGTCTTCCCTGAAAAGGGTGGAGCAATTGGAGCGGAACATCACCATGGGCAAGTCCTGGCTGAAGGCAGCAGAATCCGCCCTTACCCAGATGAACGACCTGCTAAGCGCCACCAAGGCCCTGGCCGTCGATATGGCCAATGCTACAAAGGGCCAGGCTGAAAGAGCCAATGCCGCTGGGGTGGTGGACGGCTACATGCGTCAAATTTTGGCTCTCGCAAATACTGATGTGGGGGGAAGGTACATATTCTCCGGAACCAGGACTGAGACCCCGCCATTCAGCTTTGACGATGAAGAAAATCCCACCCAGGTCATTTACAATGGCAATTCTGCGGCCTTTTCAGTGCGCATTGGCTCAGGAGTGGATGTGGAGGTGGGAAGAGACGGAGAGACAATAATCGGGGATGACAATATTGACTGGTCCAATCCTTCATCAGGCAATACCAACATATTTAAAGTGATGTTGGATTTAAAAAGATCCCTGGAGAGCAATGACATCGGCGGTATAACTGAAGCCATAGGCAGGTTGGACAATGTGCTGGAGCGGGTTGGCGACCTGGTTGCCGACACCGGTACGAAGATAATAAGGATGGATACAAAAGAGGGTATCCTGAAAGAGCTGGAATTGGCTCAACTGGAGAGAAGATCGAAGCTGGAGGATGTCGATATCGCAGAGGCCGTGATGGATCTAAAGGCCAAAGAGACCGCATACCAGGCGGCCCTTTCCTCTTCTGCCAAGGTGATGCGATTAAGCCTTGTAAATTTCTTATAACAATAGTCTTCCTGAAAACAGGTGCCATGGAGGGAGCCTATGCTAGTCCTTACCAGGAAGGTAGATCAAAGCATTACCATTGGAAGCGATATCAAGGTGACGGTGTTGGAGATACGAGGAAACCAGGTGCGACTCGGTATCGACGCCCCTAAGGAAACCTCGGTCCACCGCACTGAGATCTACGAAATGATAGTGGAAGAAAATATCAAGGCCGCACAAAGCCCGGAAAGCCTGGAAAGAGAATAGCCAATGAGGGGGAGAGAATAGCCGTATGGTTCAGGTGCCAGAAGAGAAAGTACATGAGAGCATCTCAGAGGAGCCGATCCAGGTCCAGACCACGAGATTTGGTACAATCAATGTAAATAAAAAAAGAATAATTGAGTTTCCAGAAGGCATTCTCGGCTTTCCCAAGCAGAAGCGCTTTACCATTTTGGAGCATAAACCGGATTCCCCCTTCTGTTGGCTCCAGTCGCTGGAAGACCCTGCCCTTGCCTTTGTGCTCACTAGCCCATTCCTCGTGCTTCCTGATTATTTGAAAGGACTGGGTGGCCCTTACGAGGAGATTTTGGAAGGCGTTGGCAAAGGGGAGACAGCACTATTTGTGCTGGTTACCATCCCGCCGGGCAGAGTTGAGGATATGACAGCAAATCTCTTGGGCCCCATTGTCATAGACATAGCAAGCCGCAAAGGACGCCAGATCGTCTTGGCAAATAGTCCGTATTCCCCCCGCCATCCGTTAACAGAGATGCTCGGGGGGTGGTGATTGGGCGTGCCTCAATGAAGGTCAATGGCATCTCTTACCGCGTCTTCTCTTGATTTGAGGTCTGCCATAATTTGGAGGAAAATGATTGCAGCTGCTGGCGACCCACCGCCATGGATGCCGCCGAGCAAATGAGAACTGGTGGCCCAGAACTCGATAAACTTTATTATCTTTAACCGCTCTTCTGTGCTGAATTCAGGGTTTGCACTCAAGTATTTTTCCACCAATGCGCCAATTTCTGGGTTTTTCAAGTCAAATTCAGAAGGTGCGGTCACAGGGATTCCTCCAGCTATTTCGGCAAGATTCATCAAGGCCTTGTTAAGCCCGTCTACGCCGATCACTTTCCCTGCATTCGCAATAAGCACATTGGGCTGGTGGACGCCGGAGTCTTCTCTCCCTTTGGTGGCCGCCCCGATGGCAATACCATAGGCGGCCTCGCTTATACCCACCATCTCGCCTATCTTTTGCCTGAGGGCCGAGACCTTATCAAGGCCGTTTGCCTTTAGCATGAGAGATGCGGCCCCTATCATGGAGTCTATGAACCCTGCCTTGCATGCTGCCCCTGCACACCTGTGAGACACGGCAAAAGATGTGAGCACATGCCTGTTGGCTTCCAGGTCTTCAAATACAAAAACCCTCTCCCAGGGAATAAAGACATTGTCAAATATCACGGTGCAGGTGAGCCTGTCACCATACTTGAAATTACCCGGCTCAAAGCTTCCTCCTTCCCTAAACTTTGCCTGATACCCAGTGTTTTGGAGCACAAACTTGATGCCCTGGTCCTCGGGTGTCACGGCGAATGCCAGGGCGAATTCCTCCTCGCCCTTCTTAAAGGTCTGAGTGGGCAGGATGAAGTTAACGTCCGCAGCAAAAGCACCACTTTGGTGAATCTTTGCTCCACTCACCACTATTCCAGAATCGTTCTTTTCCACCACATGGACATACATGTCCCTGGCATCCTTTGGCCTCTTGGACCTGTCACCTTTCGTGTCGGTGAGCGCGCCAGTGCAGGCATAATCCTTTGATTGAATTTCTTTCAGAAAGGCCAGGAATTTTTCGTGGTAGTCAGTCCCCAGTCTTTCATCAAGGGCCTTGGTTGCTGGATAAAGGGAACAGATGGCATCTGAGCCAGGACACCTGTAATGGCAAGTGCCTGTCCTCATGCTTAGTTCACGTTGATAGTCCAGCCTTGCGATCAGGTCTTGGGAGGTCTTGTTTACATAATTTAACCTGTTTACCTTCTGGCCGACAAGGTCAGAAAAAGGGGAATAAGCCTCATTCTTTGTTGCCAAGTCGTAAGTGAAGGCGATTGCATTGATAGCAGGGCGGATATTGGGGTGTTGCGCAAAGTTTTCAATCTTTTCCCCCTTCACATAAATTTCTCTCTTGTAGCCAGCAAGCCTTTCCACATAGTCGTTTCCCGTGATTATCATATTGAAATCTCCTGCTTTTTGATTCGTGTGGTGGATATACAGGAAAGCCTCTACAAAACCAAAATCTCTTGCAAGGACTCTAGAGAAAATTCAGCGGCAAGTCAATGAAAAGAAAATTTATTGATCTGCGGAAAGAGAAGGCTGTTATTCAAAATAAGAACAGGGCAGTCCCACTACACATTTTCCACATACATTGGTGGAGTCATCAAGCCCCTTCAGCTCATCTGTCTTCTCAATATTATGCCTGAGGCGGGCCCAGCATTTTTTTCGCTCTACTCCACTCCGGCTCAAAGCCGCTACCGGGCACCTTTCAATACATTGAAGGCATTCTTCGCCCCTTTTGTGAAAGCAAAGTTCCTCATCGCCCACAAGAGGGGAATCGCCCAGGTCTGCCTCAGTGACCAGGCTGCCGAGTCTTCCTGCACAACCTGCTTGAGTTATCAATTGAGTGTTTACACCTATGCGTCCGAGTCCGCTTAGGTGGGCTAAATGCTTGTGAGACCATCTGGCCATGAGTTTTTGCTGGTCAAAGTTATGGGTCGCAGGACTGAGGACACTCATGTATCCCTGAACCGCTAGAATATCCTTGATCCTTTCACAGATGAGCCCGATTAACTTATTAGTGGCCTCATAGGCAAGGCCCCAAGAGCGGCAAGGATAAGGCCCAGGGGTGTTTTCATCGATAAGCTCCTTTACAAATGGTATAAAAAATACGATCACTGTCTTGGCCGAAGGAAGGAGATCTGTCAGCCTTAGGTGTTCATTCCAAGCAATCTTGGGGAGGACTTCGAACCTCTCATCAATCCTGGCTGTGGCC
>JAMOVZ010000449.1 GCA_027061865.1 Desulfobacterales bacterium | reverse complement strand
GGAAAGCCCCCTCCAGTGTGCGAACAACCGTGGTTCCCACCCCTATCACCCTGCCCCCTCTCTTTTTGCAGTCCTCAATGGCCTGGGCGGTCTGCTGGGGGATACTGTAGTACTCAGCGGCTAATTCATGATTCCTAATGTCCTTTACCCTTACAGGCTGAAAGGTGCCATAGCTTACATGAAGAGTCACGTAGGCCCTTTCTATCCCCAAACGATCCAGCCGATCAAACACCCTGGTTGTGAAATGAAACCCTGCAGTAGGGGCTGCCACCGCCCCCCTGTTCCTGGAATATACGGTTTGGTAGCGTTCCAGATCCTGCTCCCTCTTCTCCCCCGGTTTTCTCCTTATGTACGGGGGAAGCGGCACCTCTCCTTTTTCCTCCAGCAAATTGTCAACAGAATCTACTCCGTGGAACTTAAGCCTTACAAGCCCCCCTTTCCCAATCTCTAACACTTCGGCAATAACCCCCGAATCTATCTCGATCTCCATGCCAATCCTTGGAGGCTTGGAGGCCTTAAAAAGGCACCACCTGGTGTGGCTGGACTCTCTTTCATCCACTCCGCCCCAAAGCACCAACACTTCAACCCGGCCGCCTGTCTGTTTCCTGCCAAAGAGCCTGGCAGGAACCACCTTGGTATCGTTGAGCACCAATAGGTCACCAGGGCTCAAAAATTCTGGAAGCTCAAAAAACCTGTGGTCCTCAAGGAGTCCAGGCCCGCGCCTCAGTACCAACAGCCTGGACCTGTCCCTTTCAGGGGCGGGGTCTTGGGCAATGAGTTCAGGAGGCAGCTTGTAGTCGTACAGTTCCAGGTCAAACATCAATATCACTAAGTCTTTTAATTTTTCACCCTACAAAGAGATCACCCACAAAGTCAATGGCTTTTGGGTGATGAATAGGCTTTAGACCTTGATATATGAACAGATATTAGGTAGTTTTGTATGGTTATTCTCAAAATGGAGTTCACACACAGAAAGGATCGGCACCTAGGGTGATGAAGGCGAAGATTGCGCGCATTCTTGAAAACACTTATGAAGCATGCGTAAAGGAGGGGGATCTGGATGCTAATCCCCTCCCCCAATACGTTATAGAAGTGCCAAACAGGGCAGAACACGGCCATTACGCAGCCAACCTGGCTATGGCCCTGGCATCCATCCAGAAAAGGCCTCCCAGGAAAATTGCCGATGCGCTGTTAAGCCGCCTTGCTGACGCTGAGGGCATAATAGAGCGGGCCGAGGTGGCAGGCCCTGGGTTTCTGAACTTTTGGGTTAGGGATCAAGTTTGGCGGTCCTTTTTGATCCATGTGGTTGAAGAGGGAGAAAAATTTTCTGCATCTACCTTGGGAAAAGGCAATAAGATTCTGGTGGAATTTGTGAGTGCAAACCCAACCGGGCCTTTGCATCTCGGCCACGGAAGGGGGGCGGCCCTTGGAGATACGCTTTCCAGGATCCTTGAGCATTGTGGCTATGAGCTAGTGCGCGAGTTTTACATAAATGATGCGGGAAGGCAAGTAAGGCTTCTGGGCGAGTCCATCTACAGCCGGTGGAGGCAATCAAGAGACCCTGAGTATCCCTTTCCAGATGAGGGCTACCATGGCCAGTACATTTCTGAGTTGGCCCAGAGGATCTCCAATGAAACCGATCTGGAAAGCCTCTCCGAAGAGGAAGCCATAGCGCTTTGTGCCGATAGGGGTAAAGAGATAATGCTTCAGGAGATCCGGGAGGACTTAAAAAACTTTGGGGTGGAGTTTGATGTATGGTTCAGCGAGCTTGAGCTCCACAAAAGCGGGCTGCTCCAGGAAACCTTGCGCCTACTTCAAAGCAGGGGTTATCTTTATGAAAAGGATGGGGCGCTTTGGATCAAGACCACAGAGTTTGGTGATGATAAAGACAGGGTGGTAAGGAAAAAGGATGGCGAGTACACCTATTTCGCATCTGATATCTCCTACCACCTGCACAAAAAGAGGAGGGGGTTTGACAAGGCCATCAACATTTGGGGGGCAGATCACCATGGCTATGTAAACAGGGTGAAGGCCGCTCTGGAGGCCCAAGGCATTGATGGACAGTGGCTCCACGTCCTTTTAATCCAGCTGGTAAAACTTTGGAAAGGGGGCCAAGAGATCAAGATGTCCAAGAGGGCGGGTCAGTACGTAACCTTGAGGGAGTTGGTAGAGGAGGTTGGAAGGGATGCTGTAAGATTTTTATTCCTTACCAAGAATCACGACTCCCCCCTGGATTTTGACATAGACATGGCAAAAAAGCGTGACCCTAACAATCCTGTTTACTACGTCCAATATGCCCATGCAAGGATATGCAGCATATTCAGGAAGGCCCAGGAAGAATCCCTTGCCCTTCCCTCGCAGCCTCAAGAGGTAGTAAACCGCCTGGAATTGCCCCAAGAGCTGGAACTCATCCGCATCATGGCCCAATATCCTGACCTTCTTGAGGAGATCTCAAAGGCCCTTGAGCCTCACCGCCTTACTTACTATCTCACGGAACTGGCCTCTGCCTTTCACAGGTATTTCAACTTAGGGACCAAGGATCCTGCATGCCGGGTGGTCTGCCAGGACCCTAAGCTCACCCAGGCAAGGCTTCTATTGGCCCAAGGCGCGCGGACCGTGCTGGCAAGCGGCCTGGGACTGCTGGGGGTGGGCGCGCCTGAGAGGATGTAGCAATTGTCAGGGGGGCCGAAAGGGCCATGGGAAACAAAAAGGACAAAAGGGCCAGAGGGAAGAAGAAGTACAAGATCGAGCTTTCAGGGGGGTCGCTATTTCTTGGCGGGTTGGCGCTATTTTTTGTGTTGGCCTGGATCTTTGTCCTAGGGATATTGGTGGGAAGGGGGCTCATCCCAGAAAAGGTCAAGAAACTAACAAGATTCAAAGAACAGGTTCTGGGCATAAAGAAATCCGCTGTAAAAGAGGGTGTGGAAGAAGAGATCTTAAACCAAAAGATCAAAGAGCCTGAGTTTGAATTTGTAAAAAAGCTGCCTCAAAAAAAGAGCCCCGCTGTTCCTGACCCTGTGAGGGTAAAAGGGGCTGGAAAAGCCAAGGCGATCAAAGCAGGCAAAGGTGCTTTTACTGTCCAGCTTGCCTCTTTTGACGACGAGGGAAAGGCCAAAACCCTTGTAAACACATTGATAAAAAAGGGCTGCCAAGCCTATAGCCACAAGGCGGTGGTGGCTGGAAAAGTCTACTACAGGGTGAGGGCCGGGCAGTTCAAATCCAGGCAGGAGGCTCAAAAATACAAGCAAACCCTGCAACGGCTTTTGGGACTCAATGGATTCGTGTGCAAGGCCGACTAGGGCGGCAAAAAATGACGGGAAAAGACCCAGCAAACAGCCAAGGGAACAGTATGTTGATCAGGAAGGCCACATTAAAGGATGTGGGGGCCATTCACCACCTGTTGAATCACTTTGCTGATAAAGGTCTGCTATTAGGCCGCTCCATGAGTGAGCTCTACGACCACATCAGGGACTTTCATGTGCTTGAGGTAACTGAGGGCGACAGAGGGGTGGCAGGGGTCTGCGGGCTGGGTATCTGCTGGGAAGATCTGGCAGAGATAAAGTCATTGGCAGTGGCAGAGAAATACCAGGCCAGAGGCTTTGGGCGCGCCTTGCTTTCCGCATGTTTGGACGAGGCTGTTGCCCTAGGGATAAAAAACGTCTTTACCCTCACCTATGTGCCCGGGTTCTTCCAAAAGGCAGGGTTCCAGGTGGTGGAAAAGTCGCGCCTTCCTCATAAGGTCTGGGCCGACTGCCTCAAGTGCCCGAAGTTTCCAGATTGTGACGAAACCGCCTTGATTAAGGAACTCTAGGAAGGAGAGTCTAAGATGTTTGGCATAGGCATGCCAGAGCTAATCGTCATAATGGTCATAGCGCTTATCGTCATAGGCCCCAGCAAGTTGCCGGACCTCGCAAGGGCCTTGGGCAGAGGTATTGCTGAGTTCCGGAAGGCCACTCAAGAGATCAAAGAGAGCCTTGAGATCGACGACGAGGAGCTGAAGGAAGTAAAAGAAGACTTGGTGGACTCCATCTCAGGGCTAAAGGAGACCATTGAAAAGGAAGTGGACCTGGAATCACAATCCAAAGGGCCCAAGTACAAGGACTATGACGAACTACTTGAAGATTACCGTGCCAAGACATCCACATCCCAGGAGGAAGAGGTGAAAGAGGCTGAAGAGGAGGAAGAAAGCCCAGATGGAAAACGATGAAAAACAACCATTTCTCAGTCATTTAGAAGAACTGAGAAGGCGGCTTATTTATTGTGCCATTGCTGTGGGTGTGGGATTTGCCATAGCCTATATGTTTTCTGAGCGCCTGTTTCAAATATTGGTCACTCCACTCAAAGAGGTAATGCCCGAAGGTGAGCAGCTTATATTCACCAATCTGCCTGAGATGTTTTTAACCTACCTTAAAGTGGCATTTATTGCGGGGCTGCTTGGCGCGGCCCCGGTCATATTTTACCAAATGTGGATGTTTGTGGCCCCGGGCCTCTACCAGCACGAAAAACGGCTTATGATACCATTTGTGTTCTTTTCCACTCTTCTGTTTGTGGGAGGGGCGCTGTTCGGCTATTTTGTGGTCTTTCCCTTTGGATTTAAGTTCTTCATGGGATTTTCCAATGATTTTGTCAAGGCACTTCCGTCGGTAAAGCAGTACTTTTCCTTTTCCATTAAACTCCTTCTTGCATTTGGGATCATATTTGAGTTGCCCGTGGTGGCCTTTTTCTTGGCAAAGATGGGACTGGTGACCCCTGAGTTTTTGCGAAGGCAGAGAAAGTACGCGATTCTACTCACCTTCGTGATAGCTGCTATCCTCACCCCGCCCGATGTAATCACCCAGATAATGATGGCCGGCCCCCTTATTGTGCTCTACGAAATCAGCATTCTGGTAAGTAAGATGGCCAGGGCAAAAAAGGTGGAGGAGAACCCCGAGACCTAAAAAGGTACGAATCGCCCCCGTGACACGGTCAAAAGCAACGGGCCCCTTGCAAGTTCTCCACTTCCGTCAAACTTAACGAGGCCTGAAACACCATCAAAGCCGGGATGGTTTAATAGCGCCTGTTGGAGTTCCTTTCTTGTCTCAACGGCATCTTTTGAGAGAATTTCCTTGAGAATCCCTATGGTGTCACAGCCGCAAGCGGCCAGCACGCTTGGCAATGCGCCAAAGGCCTCTTTATAACCCTCCACAAAGTCCTTTGTGGACTGCCTGTTGGCCCCTGGGAAAAACCCTGAGGGTATTAGTGCCCCTTCCAGGTACTCCCCTGCCAGATCCAACAATTTTTCAGACTGCCAAGTGCTGGTTCCCAAAATAATAGGCCCCCGCACTTCATGGTAAATCAATTGAGGCACTATCATGGCAATCCGCTCGTAGTGGTCAGGTATGAAGATGGCATCAAAATCGATTATGGGATCAGTTTTGGACGGCATCACCCTTGCCTCTTCCTCTTCAGGGCTCCTTGTGAGGCTCAATTGCTCCAAAAGGCCCTTCTCCCTTGGGCCACCGATCAGGGCCATCTTCTTTATCTGCTCGGCAAAGTCCGTCTGCTTTGGATCATATGATTCTTTAACCACCACCTTTCCGCCCATCTTTGTGAGCTCTGCCTCAAACAGCCCTGCCAATGTCTGACCATAACCGGTATCAGGATAAAGTATGGCTCCCCTTTTGACCCCCAGTTCTTCCACGGCCAACTTTACAAGCCCACCCACTTCGGCATCAGGAGTCAAGAAGTTCCGGAATACCATTCGGCCCATTTTGGTTATGCCTGGCCTCTGGGAGATAACTATGAGGGGAACACCTTGGGCCTCGGCCTCCCTAGCTGCAGCCTCTGCCACTACTCCCCTGAGAGGGCCGATTATAGCTATCACCTTCTCCTCTTGGACCAAGCGGCGCATGGCCCCTTCTACCGTCTCCTCTTTTGCCTCTGTATCCTCAAGCACCAATTCGAGCGAAGCGGCAGGCCCTTGATTTTGATATAGCCCCAAGCCCATTTCTATCCCCCGGAGCACCTCCTGTCCGTAAATGGCAAATGGGCCACTGAGCGGCAATAAACACCCTATCTTGTTCTTGTCTGCAAAGAGAAGCCATGATAGCTCCTCCAAAAGGCCTCTACCCACTGACACCCAGTACTGATCATCAGTGGACCTCACCAAGGCCATCGCCATCTCCCTGGCCTTGACTAAATCCCCGCCTTCCTTGTAGAGGTGGTACAAGCGGTAGTGGATCACCGGGGCATAATCCGTACCTGAGGCAATATTTACTGTTTGCTCCAGCTCTTTTGTCCCCATGCCATTTATGATTGACTCTATCTTCTCTTCCGTATCTTCTACTTGATGGGGAGCTGCCGTTTCTTGGTGATCCCTCAACTTGACGAGCCATTGGAAGGCCTGCGGCAGGTCTCCCAGGGCTAGATAGTTTGAAGCAATTAAATTGAGCACCTGACCCCTGAGAGGATGACCGGCAAATTTCTCATCCCAGTCCTCCAGTACCTTAATACTGTTCCTATATGCTCCGGTTCTAGCCAGGAGACGCCCCAGGTGGTACTTAATATCAGGCAAAATGGCAGGGTCCGGAGAGGTCAAAAGGGCCTCTCTGAGCAATTTTATAGCCTCAGCGTAACTTCCAGACCGGGCCTTTGACAGGGCCTCCTGAAAAAGCTGCGCACCTTTGGTGGGCCTTTCAGACTGAAGGATCCTTTCAGGAGTTAAGAACCTTCCCGCCTCTCCGCTGCAACCAAATAACAAAAGGGCCACCCCCATCTTTAGGACAAGGGCGGCCCTTTTGTTGAGAAACCCGGTTAGAATCACTTATTTACTTCCTCAAAGTCTGCATCCACCACGTCATCGCCCTTGGAGGCATCGCCACCCGGGGCCTCCTGGCCTCCGGCTCCGGCCCCTCCTCCAGCCTGGGCCTGTTGCTGGCTCGCCTTGGCATACATAGCCTCGGCCAGCTTATGGGAAGCCTGGGTGAGCTCGTCTGTGAGTCGCTTGATTTCGTTTACATCATCGCCCTCCATGGCCTTCTTCAGCCTCTCAATGGCCTGCTCTATCTCGGCCTTGGTGGCGGGATCCAGCTTGTCACCGGCCTCCTGAATCGACTTCTCAGTCGTATATATCAGAGAGTCTGCGTTATTCCTCGCATCTATGAGCTCTCGCTTTTTACGGTCTTCTTCTGCATGGATCTCCGCCTCACGGATCAGCTTCTGGATTTCCTCTTCCGTAAGGCCGCTTGAGGCAGTTATCTTGATGGACTGCTCCTTCCCCGTGGCAAGGTCTTTTGCAGACACATTTACAATGCCGTTTGCATCGATGTCAAAGGTAACTTCTATCTGAGGCACTCCCCGGGGTGCGGGAGGTATACCCACCAACTGGAAACGGCCGAGGCTCTTGTTATCCGCTGCCATTTCCCGCTCGCCCTGGAGAACGTGGATGTCCACAGCAGGCTGATTGTCAGCCGCAGTAGAGAAGATCTGGCTCTTCCTGGTGGGTATGGTGGTGTTTTTCTCTATCAGCTTGGTAAACACTCCACCCAGGGTCTCGATACCCAGGGACAGTGGGGTCACATCCAGGAGCAATACATCCTTTACATCCCCCTTCAATACACCTGCCTGGATAGCAGCCCCAATTGCCACCACTTCATCAGGATTGACACCCTTGGTGGGCTCCTTTCCGAAGATCTCTTTCACCTTCTCCTGCACTTTTGGCATCCTGGTCATTCCACCCACCAGAAGGACCTCATCAATGTCGGCAGTGGTAAGGCCCGCATCCTTCATGGCTATCCTGCACGGCTCCTCCACCCTCTGGATGAGGTCATCCACCAACGCCTCCAGCTTCGCCCGGGTGAGCTTCATGTGAAGATGCTTGGGGCCGCTGGCATCTGCAGTGATGAAGGGGAGGTTAATCTCCGTCTCCATCGTGGTCGAAAGCTCGCACTTGGCCTTTTCCGCCGCCTCTTTGAGCCGTTGGAGGGCCATGCGGTCATTCCGCAGGTCAATACCCTGTTCTTTCTTGAACTCATCGGCCAAGTAGTCCACTATACGCAGGTCAAAATCCTCGCCGCCCAGGTGGGTATCACCATTGGTGGCCTTAACCTCGAAGACCCCTTCTCCGATCTCCAGTATTGATATATCAAATGTGCCACCACCCAGGTCAAAGACCGCTATTTTCCGGTCACCCTTTTTGTCCACTCCATATGCCAAGGCTGCGGCGGTAGGCTCGTTGATAATCCTCTCCACTTTTAGACCGGCAATGCGGCCAGCATCCTTGGTTGCCTGCCTCTGGCTGTCATTAAAGTAGGCCGGCACTGTAATTACGGCCTCTGTCACTTTTTCGCCCAGATACTCCTCTGCGTCCTTCTTCAACTTTTGGAGAATCATGGCCGATATCTCGGCGGGGCTGTAATCCTTGCCTCTGACCCGGACCCAAGCATCGCCGTTAGGAGCCTTCACGATCTTGTAAGGAAGGACCTTAATGTCCTCTTGCACCTCTTTGGAATCATACTTGCGGCCTATGAGCCTTTTAATTGCAAAAATAGTATTTTCAGGATTGGTGATGGCCTGCCTTTTGGCAGCTTGTCCCACCAGACGTTCCCCGCTCTCAGTAAATGCCACCATTGAAGGAGTGGTCCTGCTCCCTTCCTGGTTCGGGATGACTTTGGGCTCTCCACCTTCCATTACAGCTACACAGGAGTTGGTTGTACCCAAATCAATGCCTATTATTTTTCCCATGTTCTTTTTCCTCCTTGATTATAAACTTATTTAAAAAAAGGTTATCTCGTATTTTGTTCTTGCTCTCGCCTTCCCTCATCTCCTTGGGTTTGAGTGCATCCCTCAGGCCTGGTGCTCACCACCACCATGGACGGCCTTATCAATCTCTGGTTCAACAGGTACCCCTTTTGCAGTTCCTGCAATACCGTCCCAGGCTCGGCCTTTTCATCTTCACACTGGCTCACTGCTTCGTGAAAATGGGGATCGAACCTTTCCCCTACTGCACAAATCTCTTCCACCCCGGCCTTACAAAGGGCATTCCGAAGGGCCTTTAAGGTTAGTTCCACCCCTTCTTTGAGGGCCTGAATAGAGTTTTTTTCAGTTGCATGCTCCAGGGCCTTTTCCAGGGAATCCACCACAGGAAGCAGCTCCTTTATTAAGGCCTCGTTGGCAAACTTGAAAAAGTCCTCTTTTTCTCTTTGGAACCTTTTCTTCATATTCTCTATTTCGGCCTGGGAGCGCAGGTAAAGTTCGAAATTCTTCCTTGCTCGCTCCTCGGCCTGTTTTAGCCTCTCGATCAGTTCCTCTTTGCTCAACTCTTCCAGCGAGGCCTCTGTTTGCCCCCCTGCAGCGGGCTCCCTTTTGATCCCTGCGTTATCTTTGTTTGGTCGTGCTTCCCTTTTTCGTTCTTCCCGAGTCATTTTTCTACTGAGGATCCCGTTCTTTATAGAATTTTTTAATGTCCACAAATGCCCACACCGGGCACTACGCGAAACGTTAAGCATCGCCCCCACCATTGTCAAGGCCACTTAGCCCAAGAATATTCAAAGAAAATGTATTTCTTCTCAAACCGGCAAGCGCTCCACGCGCTTTTTTTGATTGGTTCTAGGGGTGGCGTGGACTATAGGAGGACAGGCCCTTTTATAAATAAAGGGAGGACCTGTCCTGAATAAGGATATGAAAGGAATTAAATGGTCTGTCCGGTAAGTCTTTCCAGTGCCTCCAGGTACTTTTCTCTCGTCTTGTCAATAATCTCTTGGGGTAGCTTTGGCGGAGGGGGTTTTTTAGACCAGTTGATGGAGAGGAGATAATCCCTCAGGAATTGCTTGTCAAAGCTCTTCTGCGGCCTTCCTGGCTCGTAGTCGTCAGCTGGCCAAAACCTGGAAGAATCTGGCGTGAGGATCTCGTCTATGAGCACCAGATCTCCGTCCACAAAGCCAAACTCAAACTTGGTATCGGCGATGATAATGCCGCGCTCAGCCGCATACCCCCTGCCTTCCTTGTATATTTTTAGGCTCAAGTCTCTTATGGTTTCAGCGGTTTGCCGACCCACCAGATTCACTGTTTCTTCGAATGAAATGTTCTCATCGTGTTCCCCCCCTTCTGCTTTAGTGGAAGGAGTAAATATGGGCTCTGGCAGTTCCTGGGATTCCTTGAGTCCCGCCGGCAGCTGGATACCGCAAACCTTGCCCGATTCTATATAATCCTTCCACCCCGAACCTGCCAGATACCCCCTCACAATGCACTCCACCGGCAAGGGATCAGCCTTGATGACCAACATGCTCCTGTCCTTCAGTTGTTCTTTGTACTTGTGGCAAACTTCTGGATACTCTTCCGGCCGTGAAGCTATCAGGTGATTTTTAACGATTCCTTCCATGTAATTGAACCAGAACAAGGACATCTTCGTAAGGATCTTGCCCTTATCAGGGATAGGATCTTCCATGACCACGTCAAAAGCAGAAATCCTGTCGGTGGCAACTATGAGAAGCATCGGCCTTTCATCTGGTTTGGCAGGAGGGAGCTCATAGACGTCCCTTACCTTGCCCTTTTTAAAAAGTTTCAGGTCCCCCAGTTTGGTCTCTTTGACCACATGGCTGTTATGGTTGGCTTCACCGCCCATTGAAATCCCTCCCCTTGTTTTGTTCTTTTCTACTAAAAAACCTTATAGTTCACCGGTATGGTGACGATTTCTTGAACATACAATCATGATTAATCTATTATTATAACATTCCCATCACTTAACAATTAAACTTATAAAGTTAAAGTTAGGCTCAAGGCAACCAGGCGAATTGTATGAGCATATCAGACGACATATTGGAACTTAAAAGGTCCATTGAGCATTTTGACCAAAGGATAGAGCGCATGCACCTGGAATTTGAAAGGTATCTTCACGGTGACCTCCAAAAGCTACCCGACCTCGAGGGTCTTGAAAAAGAGCTCTTGGCCTTTTCCAGGAGAAAAATTTACGACATTCAACTCTCACACCAGCTGGACAGGGTGCTTTACAAACTCCAGAACCGCAAAAAGATCTGGATGAGGTGGGTGGAGCAAGCTCACCAAGGCGCCTAATTCCCCCGGCCCAGCATCCCTAAATACTCATTATAGTATCCCAAAACCACATTCCTAAAAGTGACTGTCTCCTCAAAAGGTGGTATGCCGCTATATTTTTTGACCCTAGAAGGTCCTGCATTATAGGCAGCGAGCACGAGACTCAGGTCCCCGTTAAACTGCCTGAAAAGAGAGCGCAGGTATTTTATGCCAGCAAGTATTGCCTTTCGGGCATGGAGCCTTTCGTCGAGGCCCTCGGCCCTCACATCCTTTCTGTAGCGCTCAAAGAGCCTCATTCTCTTCTCGGCAATATCCAGTGCCCGCTGCATAAGTGAGTGGGCCCGTCTTGCAATATCAACCTGCTCTTTGGATCTGATCTCTTCTACAGCCGCCCAGGCTTGGGCCCGAAGCTTCCTCTCCCGGGCCATCAGATTTGCGGCCTTGTCCAAGTAGTCCGGCTCATATATGAATCGAAGCCCCAGGCCCTTGGCAGTCTGGGGCATGATCTGCATAAGCCCTACGGCTCCTACTGCTGACACTGCCCGCGGGTCAAAGTTCGACTCCCTTTTCATCACGGCCATGACAAATAAGGGATCCAGTTCACTATGGATGGATGAAAGGATTTCTCCCAGTTGCTCACCATAGGCCCTTGCCTTTCTCTCCAAAACGCGCTTCCAACTCTCCCGCCCTTCCCACTCTTCTTTGGGCCTTTGGCGGTCCAAATCATAGGCACTTAACTCATCAGGGCTTGCCGTCAGCTGTAATGCAGATACCACCTTGTTCACAAATATTACATTCTTTACACTCAGTGGAAATCCTCCTGGCCTGAGCCCATGGCAAGTATTGTAGAAGTGGGCGAGGGAATCACGAAGCCGCTGGGAGTAAAGGGACAAGGACTTGGATAAAAGCCCTTTCATAAGCTTCATACAACGATCGCCTTCCATGCGTTGATCTTGGGCATTTTCAAGTTCCAGCCTGTAAAGGAGATATTTTTTCTTCACCCGGGACCTGAGTTGGTTATAGCGGGCCGAAAAGTCGGCCAGTTTGCTGTGGACATCTTGACCGGGTTCCTTTGAAAGAAGCTGTCGGATTCTTTTTCTCAGCCACCCAATTTGACGATACAGCTCATTTGCCTCCCTGTAGGTGGGTGACAGAAAAACCTTGAGGCCGAGGCGCTCGGCCACCTCAGGCCTCAATCTCATCACACCCGCCTCCCCCCTGTAAGTTCCCTCCTTGATGCTTGCCTCCAAATCTTCTTCATTGACCTTGGCTACTATCTCAGCAAGCGCCCCCAGCTCTCCACTGCTCTTTGGGGGAGAAAAAAGGCTCATGCACAAAGCCAGTAACATGGCTATTATATATGGCATAGTGTGAATGCTCCGGACGTTGAGATGGAGTGGAAAGGGTAGCAAAAAGGCCACAAACTGAAAACCCCCTTTTAAACCACTTGATTTCTGCCCGCCGATTACTTAGCTTTACCTCCACAAACACTCCATGGACGGTTCAGCGGAAAGAGGATAGGGTGTGGAGCAATTCAAGGAATTCTTGACCATCTTTATTCCCCTATTGATAATCATGGATCCTTTGGGCAATCTCCCATTTTTTATCCTGTTCACCAAAGACAAGGCACCCCAGGACAAAAATCGAGTGGCATTGGTGGCAAGCATTGCTTCGTGCTTGATCCTTATGCTCTTCGCCGCAACGGGCAATATGATCCTATCGTTTTTTCACGTGAGCCTTCCGGCCTTTCAACTGGCAGGAGGCTTCATTTTCTTTATCTATGCCCTCCAGATGCTGGGGCTGCTGCCAAGTGGGATGAAGACAAGTTCTGAGGAGGAACAAGAAGGAATTGAAAAGGAAAGCGTTGCCCTGGTACCCCTTGCAACCCCGCTTCTTGCAGGCCCGGGGGCCATAACCGCTGTCCTGGTTTGGCGCGAGGAGGTGGCAAGCACCCTTCCATTTGTCACCTTATACTTGGCCATACTCGCCTCCTGTTTCACAACCTACCTTGTGTTCCGATTCGGCCAGGTCATCAGTAAGCTGCTAGGTGTGGGAGGGATCAGGGTGCTCACCCGGCTCATGGGTCTTCTTCTGGCGGTAATTGCTGTCCAGTTTATGGTCAAAGGCCTGGAACAAATTTTTTAGCTTGATCAAAATTTTGAATGTTTTCAGTTGACAATCTGCCTATTAGAGTTAATTTGTCCAAATAAAAATTAAAAACCAGAAAAAATTTAGCATCTGAGCGTCCTGCCTGATCTTATATTTTTTAGTCTCACAAAGGTTTGACAAGCGCGCGGACAGGGCCGGGGAGAGGGCTTTGTAGACCTTTTCAGGAGGGCACTCGGAGTAGAAAACGGAGGTAGAAAAAGAAATGAGGTTCGACAAGTTTACCATAAAGGCGCAAGAGGCGATTCAATCCTCTCAACAGATCGCGGAACGTTTCAATAACCAGCAAATAGAGCCGGAACACATGATGCTGGCCCTCATGGAGCAAAAGGAGGGGGTAATTCCTTCTCTCTTAGGAAAGCTCGGAGTTAACCAAGGCCAGCTGGTTGAAGCCTTCGAGGCGGCCGTGGACAAGTTCCCAAAAGTCTCGGGGGCAGGGATGGGGCAAATTTATATTTCTCCCAGGACAAAGAGCCTTCTGGACAGGGCCTTTATTGAGGCCGAGCAGATGAAGGATGAGTTTGTAAGCCTTGAACACATCCTACTGGCAGCAATCGAGGAAAAGGACGGAGAGGCAGCAAGGATCCTAGCCGACCATGGCATTACAAGGGAAACGGTATTAAAGGCCCTTTTAGACATCAGAGGAGGGCAAAGAATCACTGATCAGAACCCAGAGGACAAATACCAGGCCCTCGAACGCTTTACTCGAGACCTCACGGCCCTTGCAGCCAAAGGCGCTCTAGACCCGGTAATAGGAAGAGACGATGAAATCCGCCGTGTCATCCAGGTCCTTTCCCGAAGGACCAAGAACAATCCAGTGCTTATAGGAGAGCCTGGTGTAGGTAAAACCGCTATAGTAGAGGGGCTGGCACAGCGGATTGTGGCAGGGGACGTCCCTGAAACACTTAAAGATAAGAGGATAGTGGCCCTTGACATGGGCTCACTTATTGCGGGGGCCAAGTACCGGGGCGAATTTGAAGACAGGTTAAAGGCTGTAATAAAAGAGGTTACGGATTCAGAGGGCCGGATCATCCTCTTTATTGATGAGATGCACACCTTGGTTGGAGCAGGGGCTGCTGAAGGCGCGGTGGATGCCTCCAACATGCTCAAGCCACCGCTGGCCCGGGGGGAATTGCGTTGCATAGGCGCAACCACCATTAATGAGTACCGCAAATATATCGAAAAGGACGCTGCCCTTGAGCGGCGGTTCCAGCCGATCATGGTGGAAGAGCCATCAGTGGAGGACACTATTTCGATCCTCAGGGGCCTGAAAGAAAAGTATGAGGTCCACCATGGGGTGCGCATCACGGATTCAGCCATTGTGGCGGCAGCCACTCTCTCCCACCGCTATATCACCGACAGGTTCTTGCCGGATAAGGCCATCGACCTCATCGACGAGGCTGCCTCTAAGCTCAGGATCGAAATAGAGAGTATGCCCGACGAGATAGACGAGCTTCAACGCAAGATTACTCAATTGGAGATCGAGCGGGAGGCATTGAAAAAGGAGAAGGATGCCGCCTCCCAGGAGCGTCTAAAAAAACTGGAGGCCGAGCTTGCCAAGCTCAAACAGGAAAAAGAGGAGATGATCTCCCATTGGAAAAAGGAAAAGGAGCTCATTACCAGAATCAGGGAGATCAAGGAGCAGATCGAAGCCACAAAGGCTGAGGCCCAGATTGCCGAACGGGAAGGTGATCTCACAAAGGCCGCTGAGCTCAAGTACGGCAAGCTGGTAGAGTTGGAAAAGGTCCTAGAGGAAGAGAACAAGAAGCTGGCCGAACTTCAGAAGACTCGCAAGATGCTCAAAGAAGAAGTGGATGCCGAGGATATCGCCGAGGTGATAGCCAAGTGGACAGGCATCCCTGTAGCAAAGCTTTTGGAAGGGGAGCGCGAGAAGCTCCTCCGCATGGAAGAACGGCTCGCCGAGCGGGTAGTGGGCCAGGAAAAGGCCATTATCGCCGTCTCCAATGCAGTGCGCCGGGCCAGAGCGGGCCTTCAGGATCCGAACCGCCCCATAGGTTCATTCATATTCCTGGGGCCAACCGGTGTGGGGAAAACCGAGCTTGCCCGGGCTCTCGCAGAATTCCTGTTTGACGACGAAAGGTTCTTAATCAGGATTGACATGTCCGAGTTCATGGAAAAACACTCGGTTGCCCGTCTAATCGGTGCTCCTCCTGGATATGTTGGCTATGAAGAGGGGGGCTACCTTACCGAGGCGGTAAGAAGACATCCCTATTCCGTCATATTGTTTGACGAAATAGAAAAGGCCCACCCTGAGGTTTTCAATGTCCTCCTTCAGATCCTGGACGACGGCCGCCTCACCGATGGTAAGGGCAGAACTGTGGACTTCCGTAACACGGTCCTAATCATGACATCCAACATAGGAAGCCAGTGGATTCAGGATTTGGCCGGGCGCGATCCCCAGGAGATGGAACGCCGGGTAATGGAGGCCTTGCGTGCCACCTTTAAGCCTGAGTTCCTCAACCGGATAGACGAGATCGTGATCTTTAACTCCCTTAACCGTGAACAGATACGCAAGATAGTGGAAATCCAGATAAAACAGTTGGCAAAGCGGTTAGAAGAGAAGCATATCAGCATCGAGCTTACCGATGCTGCCAAAGACCTCTTGGCTGAAAAGGGTTATGATCCAGTCTATGGCGCAAGGCCGCTAAAACGAGTAATTCAGAAACTTATCCAAGACCCTCTTGCAGTGAAGATCCTGGACGGATCCTTCAAGGAGGGAGACCATGTGATAGTGGATGTGCAAAACGGAGAGATCGTATTCAAGAAAAAAGGCTAATGCCCGGAATGCCCGGTGGTGTTCATCTTCTCCCTCAGCTTTGGGGAGCATTTGAACACCACCTGTCTGGTGGATGGCAAGATTATGCTTTGGCCTGTCTGAGGATTGCGGCCGCTTCTGGCCCACTTGAATTTCACATGAAACTTGCCAAAGCCTGAAATCTTCACATCTTCCCCATTCTCCAGAGTAGACTTTATTATTTCCAAAAGGGTCTCCAAGATCTTGGAGGCCCTTTTTTTACTCATGAGGAGATAATCCATTTCAGGGAATAGATAAGGCTGAAGCCGCCTGCCCTTGGGTTTGAAGCGCACGTTCTCCCGAATGCTTTTAGCCAAATCGGCCTTTGTCAGAGTCATGTCCTGGTCTCCGTTGCCTCATAGCTTTGGCAGTTGGGTTGGCAAAGAATTTCATATCTGGTAGATTTTGTCAATTATTTGAAAAGACAAGAATATTGCAAATGCGCCCTAACTTTCAACCAAGGCTCGTAAACGGCCCCTTTGAAGATCCAGCCCTTTTCATCCCTTTCAGGTTTGAAAAGAGGGCTCTCCTCTTTGACATGGGAGAGCTCACCAAGCTCTCCTCCCGGGACCTCCTCAAGGTCACCCATGCCTTCGTAACCCACACCCACATGGACCACTTCATAGGCTTTGACACACTGCTGCGGGTGTTTTTGGGAAGGTCTGCCACAGTCCACATCTTTGGCCCGCCCGGTTTTTTTCGCCATGTGGAAGGCAAGCTTTCGGGCTACACCTGGAATCTTGTAGCGGAATTTCCTGAGGAGCTATTTCTCAGGGTAAGTGAGGTACATCCTCGAAAGATTCTCTCCAAGACCTATGTGTGCCGCACGGGCTTTAGACCTCAAGGGCCAGAGAGCCATAAGGAAAATGATGGAACACTTTGGGAGGAGCCTTCCTTTTCCATTCGGGGAGTGCTCGTGGACCACCGCATACCCTGTCTTGCCCTTACGTTAGAGGAGCGGATCTATGTAAACATAATAAAAGAGGGATTGAAGGCACTGGAGCTGCCGGTTGGCCCCTGGCTCAACAAGTTCAAACAGGCCATCTGCGAAGGCCAGGACTTTGAGAGCAAATTCCAGGTCATCTGGACCAAGGGGGATCAGGTGGTGAGGCAGAGGAGCTTTGTGCTCGGGGATCTGGCGGCCAAAATAGCCAGGATCACCCCTGGCAGAAAAATAAGTTATGTGGTTGACATGCTGGATAGCGAAGAGAATGAGGAAAGGGTCATGGAGCTTATCCGGGGTTCTGATCTTCTTTTTATGGAAGCAGCCTTCCTTCATGAAGACAAGGATGTGGCACACCGAAAATACCACCTCACTGCAAGGGAGGCAGGGCTGTTGGCAAGGCGGGCGGGGGTAAAAAAGTTGAAGGTATTTCACTTCTCCCCACGCTACCAAGGAAGAGGGAAACAAGTGGAGCGCGAGGCACTGGCCGCTTTTCTAGACAGCCCCTATGAGCCTTGAAATCACGATCCGTTGGACCTCGGATGTGCCCTCTCCGATTTCCAAAAGCTTCTGGTCACGGTAGAAGCGCTCCACATCGTATTCCTTCATGAGCCCATAGCCGCCATGGAGCTGAACGGCATGGTTGGCACAGCGGTACATGACCTCTGAGCAGTAGAGCTTGGCCATGGCCGCCTCTTTTGTAAAAGGTTTGTTGTTGTCACAAAGCCAGCAGGCCTTATAGAGGATCAAACGGGCACACTCAATCTCGAGAGCCATATCTGCCAGCTTGAAGGAGTTGATCTGGAAATGGGAGATGGGCTTTCCGAACTGCACCCTCTCTTTTGCGTACTTGAGAGCCATTTCAAAGCAGCCCTGAGCCCCCCCCAGGCCCATGGCACCAATGGAGAGCCTTCCACGATCCAAGGTCTGCATCATCTGGTAAAAACCCTGGCCACGGGGGCCAAGAAGGTTCTCTTTGGGCACACGGCAGTCGTCAAAGTACAGCTCACTGGTATTGGAGGCCCTCCACATCATCTTCCCGTGCATCACACGGGCCTCATAGCCTGGAGTGCCGGTCTCTATCAGGATACAGGACAGCTCTGGCCGCCCGTCATCCCTTGTCCCTGTCCTGCAAAGGGCGGTAACGCCTGCGCTGATTTTTGTGGAGGCATTGGTGATGAATATCTTGCTCCCATTTATGATCCACTCATCACCATCCAGCACTGCAGTGGTCTTGGAATTGGCCGCGTCTGACCCCGCGTTAGGCTCGGTCAGCCCAAAGCCCCATAGCGCCTCGCCACTGCAAAGCTTTGGGAGATATTTCTGTTTCTGCTCTTCATTTCCAAAGTAATAGATGGGCCCGATTCCAAGGGAATTCCCGGCAGCAACCGTGGCAGCGTGAGAGCCGTCAACGCGTGCGAGCTCCTCTGTGGCAATAATATAGGACAGATAGTCCATGCCTTGGCCGCCATACTTTTCGCTCACAAACATGCCAAAGAGGCCCAGCTCCGCCATCTTGGCCATGGTCTCGTAAGAGAACTCCTCCTTTTCGTCAAGTTCTCTCGCCACAGGCCTTATTTCATTTTCCGCAAATTCCCTGACCGATTTCCTCAAGATTTCTTGCTCCATGGAAAGGCTGAAATCCATATTGAGCTCTCCTTTTAGAGGCTGTTTATGATGTGGATTTTACTTCCCCTTGGCCTGAGGGCTCAAGGGGGATACTGGGCGCCTACACTTGGGCAATTTATAGGCAAGTGGGCAAAAAAATGTCAATCACAAAGTCTTTAAGGAATGCGGGGGGCGATTTTATTTGACTTGCCATTTTCCACTTATTATAAGGGGAGGCGATTTTGAATGGCTCTCACTAAAGTTAAGCTAAATGGGGTGTACCTTCTTGTCCTTTAATGGCAGGGAGTACCAATATCATGGTGGAAGGAGGGTAACGTCTATGGCACAGGACATAGCCATCATTGGTGTAGGGACCACCGGGTTCCGCGCCACCACTCCGGATCTCTCTTATCGGGAGCTCACTTATGAGGCCGCAAAAAAGGCCTATCTGGACGCAGGTGTGGAGCCAAAGGAGATAGGAGCCTTTGTGGCTACCTCAGAGGACTTTTGCGAGGGCTACAGTATTGCGGACGAGTATGCCCCTGATCAACTGGGAGCAGTCTTGAAGCCAATTTATACCGTTTCCGGTGATTTTATTCACTCCATGGCCTCTGGGGTTATGATGTTGAAGTCAGGCCTCTACGATCTCGTTGTGGTCCAGGGACTCAGCAAGGCCTCCAACATGGTGACAAAACCTTATCTTACCGACTTTGCATTAGACCCGATCTATAACAGGCCCCTCAAGGAACTCTCCGATTATATCGCTGGCATGGAAATGAACCGCTACCTTTATGAAACCGGAACCACCCGCGAGCAATGCGCTCAAGTGGTGGTCAAGAACAAACGCAATGCCATGACAAATCCCTTGGCAGGCCACGGCTGTGAGCTGAACTTAGATTATGTGCTGGACTCCCCCATGGTCTCCTATCCCCTCTCGGAACTGGATATCAGCCCCTATTCTGACGGGGCTGTGGTGATCGTAATGGCCACAGCAGACACGGCCCTGGCTCTCTCTGATAAACCCATTTGGGTGAGGGGGATAGGCTGGAATTCAGATACCCCGGGTCTTGAAACCCGCGACTGGGGAAGGGCCGTTTATGCAGAGATGGCTGCCGATATGGCATACAAAATGGCCGGCATCCGTTCTCCCCGTTCAGAAATAGACTTCGTGGAAATCAGTGACGAATTTTCTTACAAGGAACTCCAGCACTTAGAAGCCTTGAGGCTTTGCAGTCCCGGTGAGGCAGGATACCTCACTGTGGAGGGTGCGACTGAGCTCACCGGAGACCTGCCCGTGAACCCATCTGGCGGTTGCCTGGGTGTGGGCTGTCTGCTGGAATGCACAGGCGGACAAAAGGTTTTGGATGTGGTGCTTCAGCTCCGCGGTGAAGCTGGCAAAAACCAGCTCCAAGATGTGACCACAGGACTTGCAATGAGCTGGAGAGGCCTGCCCACCACTACAGGCGCCGTGGCCATACTGTCCAATTAAACAGAGGAGGTAATGGAAAATGGGTTTGAGAAGAGTTGCAATAGTTGGCGCAGGACTCACCAAGTTCCATAGATATACCCAGGAGACACCAAAAGAATTGGCCTACGAGGCAACCAAAATGGCCTTGGACTCCTGTGAGATGTCCCTTAACGACATTGATTGCGTAGTACTGGGAACTGCTCCGGATGCATTTGACGGCGTTCACATGAATGGAGAATATCTGATAGACGGGGCAGGCGGCTATAGGAAGCCATATATGAGGCACTATGTGGGAGGAGGCACCGGGGTCCTCTCCCCCATACACGGCTGGTTTCATGTGGCCTCTGGGATGTTTGACACCTGTTTGGTGGTGGCCGAAGAGAAGATGTCTCCAGCCTTTCCCCATCCGGCTGGAGCCTTTTTGACGATTTTTGACCACACCACAGAGCAGCCTCTCTATCCCACTTTGATATGGATCTTTGCAATAGAGATGCACAGGTTCATGCACAAACACGGTTACAGGAAGGAAGATATCGCCCTGGTGGCGGTAAAGAACAAAAAGAATGCCCTCGACCACCCATCTGCACAATTGGCGGCGGAAATCACGGTGGAGGACGTGCTTAACTCAGAGATGATGGCCTATCCGGTTAACCGGCTGGACATCAGCCCCACCAGTGATGGTGCGGCAGCCATTGTGCTGGCCGCAGAGCATGTGGCCCGAAGGGTGACAGAAAAGCCCATTTGGATAGACGGGATTGGCTATTGCCTGGATACGGCATATTGGTGCAACCGTGACCTCTACTATCCAGATTACGTGGAGGTTGCTGCAAGGGCTGCCTACAAGATGGCGGGCATCAAAGAGCCTAGCAAAGAGATTCACATAGCCGAGCCCTACGACCCGTTCACATATAAAGAATTACATCACATTGAAGGGCTGATGCTCTGCAAGAGGGGCGAGTCGGTAAAGATGCTCCTCGATGGCGTGACCCAAAGAGACGGAAACCTGCCTTGCTGTCCTTCGGGGGGTCTGTTGGGGGTTGGCAATCCAATCGCCGCAGCAGGCCTCATGAAGGTAATCGAGATTTTCTTGCAGCTAAGGGGAGAGGCGGGGCCGAGGCAGGTTCCTGGCAAACCTACCTGCGGAGTGGCGCAGGCATGGGGTGACCTGATGCAGGTTGGCACCGTAGTTGTCATGCGATCCTAGAGGAAGGAGGGAATAGTAATGATAGACGAAGGAAGGCCGATGATGATTAGCCCCGAGGCCGTACTGAAAACGACCACAAAGATAAAGCTTAACGATATTCAGTCAGGCAAGGTATTGTCAGTACATGACAAGCCCAATCTCAAATATGCGTGGGACAATGGTGTGGCTATCGGCAGATACCTGGCAGAGCTTAAGAATGGTAAGATCATTGGTAAGCGCTGCAATTCCTGCAAGCGCGTGCTTGTGCCACCGAGGCTCTTTTGCGAGCTCTGCTGGCGCCCAACTGATGATTGGGAATATGTGCAAGACACCGGCACCATACTTACCTTTGTGGTGAGCCATGTAAATTGGGATGCAAGCCGGGTCAAGAAGGGGCAGCGTTATCATACCCCTGCTGTCATTGAACTTGATGGGGCCGGCAAAGACCAGGGCATCCTCCACCTTATCGACGAGATAGAGCCCTATGACATCAAGATAGGGATGAGGGTAAAGGCGGTGTGGAAGGAGCCTGAGGAGAGGATCGGGGCCATAACAGACATCAAATACTTCAAGGTCATCGAATAGGAGGGGGGTGAAAAGAGATGGCAATCACTGAAAGGCTTCAGAACACCACCGAGGTAGGTTACTGGACCGGGGAGATCCCCCTTGAATACATATACACTTATGGCCGGGCCGGAGAGAGGTACTTTCGCACCCTGAAGGACAAGGG
>JAMOVZ010000448.1 GCA_027061865.1 Desulfobacterales bacterium | reverse complement strand
GTATTCTCCCTCTGCGTAAAAGCCCGGCATCTCAGCAGTCTCGCCACCCAAAAGGGCACACTTGGCCTCAAGGCAGCCTGCAGCAATGCCTTTAACAATCTGGCATGCCCTCCGGGTGTCAAGACGGCCCATGGATATGTAATCCAGGAAAAATAAGGGGGTGGCACCTTGCACCATGATATCGTTAACACACATGGCCACCAGATCTATTCCCACTGTGTCGTGCTTGTCCATCATGAAGGCGACCTTGAGCTTGGTCCCTACTCCATCGGTAGAGCTTACTAGGACGGGGCTTTTAATGTGTTCAAGATTTAAGGAGAACAGCCCTGCAAAACCCCCGATATCGCTCATAACACCACTTCGGTGGGTCTTGGCCACTACGGGTTTGATAAGATCTACGAGCTTGTTGCCCGCATCAATGTCAACGCCAGCCTCTGCATATCTGTCTCTTTGCTTGGGATCAGCCATTTTTATTCCACCTTTGCTGTCACTCGCTACACTTACCGCTACTTCACTATAGCTATGGCCAATTTTCATTGTCAAATCTTTTCCAGCTTGCTCATGAATTGTCCATATTCCCCATTTTGCCTCAAACCGCCTTTATGTAATGAAATGCAAAAATCCAGTTGGGTAAGGACAAATAGTCCGTAAAATTAAAGTGTTACAGAACTAATTACCCGTTTATGGTTTTACCGGAAATGGGTAAGCAAGCGTGTTGTTGCTCAAATGGGAGGGATGAAGTATTACCATAGTGCTCAATAATTCGTGATATTTAAAATGAGAGCAAATGATTAGGTTTCCCTACAATCCACTAAAAGAGAATGAGAGGTTTAACCTGCCCCTAACCTCGCTTAAAGGGATAGGCCCAAAGAAGGCTGAGGAGTTTTTTAAAAGGGGTGTACATAGCATTGCCGATCTCTTGTTTTTCTTCCCCATAAGATATCAAGACAAAAGGAACTTCACCCCTATATGCTCCTCAAAGGAAGGCAGGGCGGTCCTTGTTAAGGGAAAGATTGTCAAGGCTGAAGAAAAGCACCTTCCCCGCTCAAGGCGCCGCATGTTTCGGGCCCTGCTCCTGGATTCTTCGGGCAGCTTGGAGCTGGCGTGGTTCAACTACAGAAGGGCCTACCTGTTTGGCGTTTGCAGGCCAGGGTCAACGGTCGTGGCCTACGGAAAGGTAAGGGCGAGGGGTGGGAGGCTGCAGATGGCCCACCCAGAGATCACGGCGGTGGAAAAGGGAGATAGCCCAAGGCCGGAAGGGGTGGTGCCGGTCTATCCTTTTGTGGAAGCCGTTGGTCAGGGCACAATAAGGTCCTTGATCAAAGAGGCATGGGAGAAGGTGGGGGATGATATTGAGGAGATATTGCCCCTGGATGTTTTGGGCCAATTGGAGCTCCCCATCCTGAAAGATGCTTTGTCCGCGCTTCATTTTCCCCCCTCCCATTTTGATTTGGAAGAGCTAAACAGCGGAAGGGCTCCTTGCCAGCGCCGTTTGACCTTTGGGCTTATCTTCGAGCTGATGGCATCTGTGTTAACAAATAAGGCGGAAAGAGAGAATCTTCCGGCAGCCCCATTAAGGATTCCCAGACGGGGTATTGAGGAATTTGAGGTGGCATTGCCTTTTGAACTGACCGGGGATCAGAGGAGAGCAATTTTGCAAATAGCAAAGGATATGGGTTCAGGGAAGGTCATGAACAGGCTGGTTCAAGGTGATGTGGGGTGTGGAAAGACCGTGGTGGCCCTGGCTTCAGCCTACATTTGCGCAGTCAATGGCGGCCAAGCGGCCCTGATGGCTCCCACTCAGGTCCTGTCAAAGCAGCACTACAGGTATTTTCTGGAAATGGGCGCCGCCCTTGGGCTTAAGCCCGTGCTTATAACCGGAGAGGACACCGGGCGCCGGAGGGGAGGCGGGCCTGAGGAGATGGTTCGAAGCGGCAAGGCAAATGTCGTCATTGGCACCCATGCCTTGATTCAAGACAGGGTCAAATTTCATGATCTCAGATTGGTGATCATTGACGAGCAGCAGCGCTTTGGTGTCAGGCAACGTAGGGCCCTTGAAAAGAAAGGGCAAAATCCCCATGTGCTTGTTATGACAGCCACTCCCATCCCCCGCACCCTTGCCATGACCATCTATGCGGATATGGACATGTCAATGATAAAGACAATGCCTGCAAACAGGAAAAAAGTCAGGACCATAATTGTCCATGAAAGGGAAAAGCGTGTCATCTACGAAATGGTAAAGGCCACCATGGAGCGAGGCGGACAGGTGATCGTGGTCTGTCCCGTGATCCAGGAGCATGAGGGGCTGGAGTTGAAGGATGCTGCAAACATGTATGAAGCCCTTATAAGGATCTATTCACCCCCCTACAGAATCGGCTTTGTCCATGGGGGCCTCCCTGATAAAGAAAAGAATCGAGTCATGGATGGCTTCAGGCAAGGGGGCATGGATCTGTTGGTTGCCACCACAGTGGTGGAGGTGGGGGTGCATGCCCCAGGGGCCTCCCTCATAGTCATAGAGCATCCCGAAAGATTCGGGCTTGCCCAACTTCACCAACTTCGTGGCCGGGTGGGCCGGGCCGGCCGGGAGGGCACCTGTGTCCTGGTTGTGAGGGACTCCATTGGAGAGGCGGCAATGGAGAGACTAAGGAACTTTTCCAAATGCCAGGATGGATTCCAGATCGCGGAACAGGACTTGAAACTCCGTGGGCTGGGGGAGCTTACGGGGCTGAAGCAGGCAGGCCGTGGCGAAATGGACTTAAGGGTATTAATGGAAAACATGGACTTAGTCGAGGCGGCAAAAGAGGAAATACAGAAGATATTGCGCAGTTATTCTAAAGGGGTGTGACCTTAGTCGGCTCTGGCTTTGATATAAGAACCTCTTTATGTTATTAATAAAAATTTAGGCCTTTCAAGTTTTGCGCTGTCAGAAGGTAAGCTCGGGCCACAGGGGTTTTGCTTGTGGTTGGGCGAGGCCGATTCAGGCAGGAAGAATAAATGGGGAAAAGGGAAAGGCATGAAGAAAGGAGAGGATGGGCATGGAACAAGAATTTAGAAGGATGACGCGTCTGCCTCCATATCTTTTTTCAATCGTCAACAACCTCAAGATGACCATGAGGAGGGCTGGCGAGGATATCATTGACCTTGGAATGGGCAACCCAGACATTCCCACACCCAAGCACATAGTTGACAAACTCATCGAGGCCGCCCAGAAAGGTCACAATCACAGGTATTCCGCCTCTAGGGGGATTACAAAGTTAAGGCAGGCAATCTGCGATTGGTACCGCAGGCGCTATGACGTGTTCCTTGATCCAGAAGAGGAGGCCGTGGTCACCATAGGGGCAAAGGAGGGCCTCTCCCACTTGGTGCTTGCCACAATCAGCCCCGGGGACGTGGTGTTTGTCCCGAATCCCACCTATCCCATTCACCTCTACTCAGTGGTAATTGCAGGTGGTGACTTGAGGACCATACCGATTGCCCCTGACAGGGATTTCTTTGAAGACCTGCTCACAGCAACCAAACAGACTTGGCCTAACCCCAAGATGCTCATAATCTCCTACCCTCACAACCCAACCACCAATATTGTTGATCTGGCCTTTTTTGAGAAGATTGTGGCCTTTTGTAAAGAGAACAACATGATGGTAGTCCATGACTTTGCCTATGCCGACCTTGCCTTTGACGGCTACAAGCCGCCGAGCTTTCTGCAGGTGCCGGGGGCTAAGGACATTGGGGTGGAATTATTCAGCCTTTCCAAGAGTTATTCCATGCCTGGCTGGCGTGTGGGATTTTGCGTTGGCAATTCAAAGATGGTGGCCGCCCTTACAAAGATAAAAAGCTACCTGGACTACGGTGTGTTCCAGCCCATACAGATCGCATCCATAATCGCCTTAAATGGGCCATATGACTGTGTGCAAGAGATTGTGGAGACCTATCGGCAAAGGCGGGATGCCCTTTGCAACGGCCTCAGCCGCATAGGCTGGAAGGTGGAAAAGCCCAAGGCCACCATGTTCGTGTGGGCGAAGATTCCGCCCAAGTACAAGGACATGGGCTCCATAGAGTTTTCCAAGCTGCTCCTTGAAAAGGCCAAGGTGGCAGTCTCCCCTGGCATTGGTTTTGGCGAGTATGGGGATGACCATGTGCGCTTCGCCCTGGTGGAGAATCCACACCGCATCAAACAGGCCATTAGGGGAATGAGGAAGATCATGTAACAGGAGATGAGATGCAAGAGATAAATGTCGGGATCATAGGGTTTGGCACAGTGGGGGCTGGAACCTATGAGGTGCTCACTAAAAACGCCGGTTTGATTGAGGCCAGAGTCGGGGTTCCGGTGAGGGTCAAAAGGATCGCAGACCTGGATCTTGAAAGCGACAGAGGCGTCCCTGTAGCCCCAGAAATCATGACCACCCAGGCCAAGGAAGTCCTGCTGGACCCGGAGATTAAAGTGGTCGTGGAACTCATTGGGGGGCTTACCCAGGCAAAGGACTACATCCTGGAGGCCATGGAGCTGGGAAAGCACGTGGTTACTGCGAACAAGGCCCTGCTCGCAGAACACGGCAAGGAGATATATGCCAAGGCCAGGGAATGCGGGGTGGAGATAGGCTTTGAGGCCAGTGTGGCTGGAGGCATTCCCATACTCCAAGCCCTTCGTTCAGGGCTTTGTGCTAACCATATAAAAAGCCTCATGGGCATTCTAAATGGGACCTCCAACTATATCCTTACGAAAATGACCAAGGAGGCGCTCCCTTATTCCCAGGTGGTGCGAGAAGCGGTTGACCAAGGCTATGCCGAAGACCCACCCACCTTGGATGTGGATGGGACCGATGCCGCCCACAAGCTGGCCATATTGATTTCCCTGATTCACGGAAGAGCCGTTTCATTCAAAGAGATTTATAAAGAAGGGATCCAGCATGTCACCCCTGAAGACATCCAGTTTGCAAGGGAGTTCGGATATTGCATCAAGCTGCTTGCTGTTTGCAGGGATCTGGATGGCCGGGTGGAGGCCAGGGTACACCCTGCCTTAGTGCCCACAGGCCACATACTGGCTAATGTTAACGACGTGTTCAACGCCATATATTTGGAGGGAGACTTTGTCGGGCCAAACCTCTATTACGGCCTGGGGGCCGGAAAGCGCCCCACCGGGAGCGCTGTGGCAGCAGATATCATGGCCCTTGGCCGCAGGATCGCATCTGGTACGAAGTCAGCCACTCCTCCACTTGGGCATGTTCAGCCGCCTCAGGGCGGGGTG
>JAMOVZ010000447.1 GCA_027061865.1 Desulfobacterales bacterium | reverse complement strand
TTAGCAGATGCAAACATCATATAAAGCAGGATGGCATCCACATTCTTATCTTCCATTACCGCTTTCACAATCCCTACTATGGCTGAGGCATCATACCATGCAGGCCCCATGTCCACTGGATTGGTCCTTAGGGCAAGAGGTGGAAGCAGTTGGTTGATTTTGCCTTGAGTATCGTTTGTAAATGAGACGATCTTCAGCCCCTCTCTTTCACAAACATCTGCCCCTGCCATGCCTGGCCCGGCCTGCCCCGAAAGGATTGCTGTTCTGTTACCCCTGGGCCGGGGACAGTGGGCCAATACCTTTGCCATATCCAGGAGTTCCATTGAGCTCTGAGCAGGTACAATGCCAGCCTGCTTGAATGCTCCCTCATAAATGCCACTATTTCCAGCAAGGGAACCCGTGTGAGAGGCTGAGGCCAGGTCTCCCACTTGGGCACTCCCAGTTTTATACGCCACTATGGGAGTGGTGGACACGGCCCTCTTTGCTGCTTCTAACATGCGGCGAGCCTCGTCAGTTCCTTCCACATATAAGGCTATGGCTTCTGTGTCAGGGTCTTGTGAAAGATATTCAATCATCTCTGGAAAATCCACATTCAGGCGATTGCCAATACCTACTATTTTGCTGAATCCCACATCCTCTCTTATCGCCAAGAAGCCCAAAAGGTGAGCCATTCCTCCGCTTTGACTCACCAAGGCAATTTTTCCTTTTCTAATATGAGAGAATTCCGGGGTAAAAGAAGCATTCAGCTTGGAATGGAAATTAATCATCCCAAAGGTATTGGGGCCTATTACAGGGATATGGGCCTCATCGGCAATGCCTTTTATCTGCTCGTGAAGCTCTGCGCCCATGGGATCTTCTATCTCTTTGAACCCGGCAGTAATGAGGACAATGCCTCTGACGCCCTTCTTTCTGCACTGCAAGAAGACTTCTCTAACCGACTTTGCCGGCACTACGACAATCGAAAGATCAATGTCTCCCGCATATTTCTCCAGGGAGGGAAATACCTTGATCCCCATTATCTCCTTCATGGATGGATTTATAGGGATTATGTCTCCTTCAAAGCCTCCCTTGACTAAACTCTTCATCACGTGAAATCCAAGCTTTGCAGGATTTTGTGAGGCGCCCACGACAGCAACCGATTGAGGGCTAAAGAGGTATCTCATGTTTTCCAGCTTTTTCTTGTCCACCTCATACGCTCCCGCAGAAGAAATACACTGTCTTGTCAGCGGCCCTACCTTTTCTGAGATAGGCTGTCCTCTCCCCCTAGCTAAAGAGCAAAAGCTACCAACAGGATTTTGCTACAAGATGCCCAGGGTATTATGCCCGGCTGGGAAAGCACTTGATCAATCAAGCTCCCTTTGCTACTCTGCAATCATAGTATAGGTTTTTACGTGTATTTCAAGCTATTTTCTCTTTTGATCGAGCGTCCATTCAAAGGAGGGGGGGTATGGCAAAAAGAATCTTGATCGCACTGGATGAGTCTGAAAATGCTGCAAGGGCTGTCTCCATAGTCGCCGAGGCCTTTGACAAAGACACGGAAATAATACTCCTAAGTGTTATTCCAAAGATGGTTGCAGCCTGTGAATTAAACGAACCCACCCTGACCGTTCATTTCAAGTCAGAGCAGTCGCTTTTCTGCCAGGTTGAAGGACACAAGGAAAACATATTGGGAGAGGCTCTTCAAAGGGCCAAGGACAAGTTGCTAGAGGCAGGATTCAAGAAAGAGAAAATTACCGCCCATCTAACTAAGCAACAAAAGAGCATAGCCAATGATATCGTATCAAAGGCAGAACAGCTGAACGCCGACATCATCGTGATGGGCAGAAGAGGCCTTTCAGGCTTTAAAGAATTCTTCTTGGGCAGTGTGTCACACAAGGTGCTTCAATTGTGCAAGGACAAATCAGTGCTGTTGGCCCAGTAGGGGAGCAAGGATATGCTGTCACCAACACGCTCATAAAAAAGAAATGAATCTATGGCTTTCCGGATTTATGTCAGGCCTTGCAGACATATTGACTTTTAAGACTCCTTCTTTTATGTTTGCTTTATAAAAAGAACCCCTGATTTTGAATGGGATGATGAGAAGGACAGAATTAACCAGAAAAACACGGAGTCTCATTCGCATTAGCCCAGCTTGCCTTTCTGGATGAAAACCGTGTTATTTTGGAAGATCTGGAGCACAGTGATCACGAAAAGAGATACTACTGCTTGGGAAAAGTGGCAGGTGGAGTTTTGACCGTAAGACTCACCTACCGGAAAGACAAGATAAGGATTATTGGCGCTGGATATTGGCGAAAAGGGAAAAAGATTTATGAAAAAGAGAATAAAATACACCGATGAGCCTCTCGGGAAGGTCAGAGTAATACCTGATTTCCTTCCACCACCCGAAGAGCTCGCCCTAAAAGAGCAGACAGTTAAGGTTACTATTGCCCTTAGCAAGGCCAGTGTGGATTTTTTCAAGATGGAAGCGAAGAAGTATAACACTCAATATCAAAAGATGATTCGTAGATTGCTAGATGAGTATACGGCCCGCCAAATGTAACGTGTGGATGGAACATAGCCAAGCTGCTGATTCTTACATATCTGGCCACATTCCTTGGTAAAAACCTTTGGGAAATTTAAGAAGGGCTATTTCATAGCCTAACACTGAGCACATCATAGGTCATAATACACCTCCACAGTATCCGTTTCAGGCTCCGTGGTTGTCCACACACGCGATAAAGAGGAGGGAGTGGGCTCCTTTGAGGAGGGAAAGTTGGTAGTGAATAGAGGGAGGATTACGCCATAAGTTTGCTCGTCAGCCACATGGCAAACTTATTGCCACCCACCACAAAAACCGAAATGATAAGGGTTTCAACGGCCGCTTTCATGTTTACCGTTGTCAGTATGGCTGCGGCGGCAAAGTCGGTTAAAACAGCAAAGGCAAGGCCTGCAATCAATCCCCACTTGCTGATAAGCCACGCCATTGCAAGCAGTAATCAGCTCATGGCCAATTATGCCAAGCATTTAAAGCCGCTTGCTCGGCGCAGGTATGACCAGCTTGCAAGATTCTACGACCTCATAGAAGGGGCCATGGAGTTCTTTGTGGGAGACAAGTGGCGATCAAGGCTGAGCAGTCTGGTATCAGGAGAAAGGGTGCTGGAGGTGGGTGTGGGAACCGGCCGGAACATCCCCTACTATCAAGCTGGCAAGGAATATATTGCAGTGGATCTGAGTCCCAATATGTTAAAAAGGGCAGTCAAAAAAGGCTCTCAGAAAGGGAATGAGGTTGTTTTTTTGGTCATGGATATTGAGCGCCTTGCCTTTAAGGATAATGTGTTTGACACTGTCCTTGCAAGTTTCACCTTCTGCTCTGTTGCCAATCCTGTAAAGGGGCTCCAGGAACTCCGCAGGGTTTGTAAGCCAGACGGAAAACTCTTGATGTTAGAACATGTAAGGCCCCGAGGGCGGCTTTTGGGGGGCATATTTGACATGCTTAATCCCTTGATGTTATGGGCCATTGCCGACAACATAAACCGCGACACCATCTCCCACATAGAAAAGGCTGGCTGGAAAATCAAATATTGCACTCCTCTTGCCTCCAACATTATTTTCCTTGTCCAAGCGGTGCCCCATGTGTTTTAACATGCAGCGATGCCCTGCCCAATGGACCAAGTATACTGTGTAAGTATTTGGTAATTTAGGCTTTAAGCTGTTAGAAAAGTTGCGGGAGGTGCAAACTTGAAAGAACTTGTAAGGCTGGAGGGGGTGACAAAACAGTTCAGGAATGCCTCTGTCAGGGCAATAGATGGGATATCCATGGTCATTGATAAGGGCGAGTTCGTGGTAATACGGGGGCCTAGCGGGAGTGGAAAATCCACCCTCTTAAACTTGATTGCAGGGCTGACTTTTCCGAGTGAGGGCACGGTTTACCTGGATGGCGAGGCACCGAGAGGTAGGGAGCGATGGGCCAAAATCAGGGCTGAAAAAATTGGTTTCATATTCCAGGCATTCAATCTACTGCCCACATTAACTGCCCTTGAAAATGTCCAAGTGCCCATGCTCGGAATCATTAGGAATCCAAGGGAAAGGAAAAGAAGGGCCCATGAGCTCCTGGCCTCTGTAGGCCTGGAACACAGGATGAATCACAAGCCTGCTGAACTCTCCGGGGGGGAATGTCAAAGGGTGGCCATAGCAAGGGGGCTTGCCAATTCTCCCCTCATGATTTTGGCGGATGAACCTACGGGAAACCTGGACTCCACGAATTCACTGGCCATAATGGCTCTCATCAAACGTGTATATGAATCCGGAAAGCGAACCATAATTGCTGTGACCCATGATTCCATCTTCACCTCTTGCGCCACCCGCATACTCTTCATAAGAGACGGACGCCTCCGGGAAAGGGCACCTGTCGGCCTAGAAGGACATTAGATAAGGCAATGTACTTTGTAGAAATAGCCCTAAAAAATCTAATAAACCGCCGCCTAAGGACCTTCTTCACATTCCTGGCGGTGGCTTCAGCAATGGCCGCCTTTCTTTGTTTCATTGGTCTTGCCAGGGGAATAAAGGAGGCATGGACCGAGGCGTTAATGGCCCGTGGGACCCATTTGGTCGCCATGCCTAGAGGAGTGGTAGATGTGCTCAATGCATCCGTGGATGAAGCTATTGGTGAAGAGATGGCGCGCACAGAGGGAGTTGCGGCGGTTTCAGGCGAGCTCCTGGACCTCATTGAGACTGATGCCGGCGAGGTAATATTGGCGGTCGGATGGCCCGTAAAGGGCTTCCTTTGGAACAGCATCAAACTTGAGCAAGGCTCTATTCCTTCAGAAATATCTTCCGATTCCTTGGTGGTGGGCAAGAATATCGCCGTGGCCTTCCACCTCAAACCCGGCGACCTATTGGAGCTAAGGGGCCGGAAATTTGTGGTGGCGGGAATCTCAGCAGCGGGTGATCCTTTAAGAAACAATGCCGTCATCATGCCCCTAAAAGCCTTACAAGGCTTGTGCCATCGTCCAGGAAAGGTGGCAACCCTGAATTTCTCTCTTGCTAACCCTGAAGACAAAGAGAGCGTATCCGCAATCCTTTCTAACCTCAAGTCGAGATTCCCTGACTTTGTTTTCTCTGAAACCAAGAATGTAGCTGAAAACAACAGGCTTGTCCGCGTATTCAAGGCTATGGCTTGGGGAGTGTCAGCAGTGGCCTTGTTTATCGCGGTTGTGGTGATCCTGAATACCTTGCTCATGTCAATTTTGGAGCGGACCAAGGAGTTGGGTATCCTGAACGCCGTAGGCTGGAGC
>JAMOVZ010000446.1 GCA_027061865.1 Desulfobacterales bacterium | reverse complement strand
GGTGGCCCGTATCATCAGAGTCGCAGAGCTTGCCAACATAGCCTTAGTTGGTATTGGTGCCATGTCTCCAGGAGCCACTTATGTTAGCTTTGGCTATATATCTCAACAAGAAATGGAAATATTGAAAAAGCAAGGGGCGGTGGGTGATATTTTGGGACAGTTCTATAATCGGAATGGTGAGAAAATGGATGTTGAATACCATGATCGCTTAATAGCAGTGAGCTTAGAGAAATTAAAAGACATGGACCATGTGATCGGAGTGGCAGGAGGTGAGCATAAGGAAGAAGCAATAAGGGCAGCATTGCGGGGAAGACTGATACATTCTTTAATCACTGATGAAGTTACTGCCTTGAAGCTCTTGGAGGGATAAAGGAAGTGGAAATTTTAGAGAAGAAATTTAATGAGAAAAGGCTAAGCATAAAATTAAGGTAGTGGAGAGCCATGGGAAAGAGGGTGAGGGTGTTTTTGAGTGCAACCCTTAGGGGTTTTGTAGATGGATATGATCCCCACTCTGGTCTTGAAGTCCCGGTAGATGAGCCCATGGAGATTACAGAGCTTTGCGGGAAAGTGGGAGTCCCCTGGGAGCGGGTAAAGATAGCCATGGTGGATGGAAAAAAGGTAGAGGGCAATCACTTGGTAAAAGGAGGGGAGCGGGTAGCCCTCTTTCCTGCTGTGGGAGGAGGATAGTCATGAGGGGAGAGACGGGCGGGGTAGAGGTTGGGGTGTTTGGATCCCTGAGAAAATACATGGATCTGGAAGGCAGGCCCTATCGATTCTATCACCAAATTAATAAACAGGGATGCCAGGCCGCCTCAGTGGCTTCGGAGATAGGGCTTCCAGTGGAAGAGGTGGAGGTGGTCTTTAAAAACGGAAAGGTCATAAATATGTTCGACCAGATAATGCCGGGGGATAGAATCTCCTTCTTCCCATTCGGCACCCCTGGCCCTTACAGACTGTTCCTGGGGATCTTTAGGGAGACCAGAAGACGGCAGCAATTGGAAAATAGGGACTAAAAAATCATGAGGGTGAAAGCATGAGGAATGAAGAACAGGTGATGGCCTTGATCCGGGAGGCAGCCCAAAAATATGTAGATCCTGCGGGGCGAGAGATCTTGGTGCTCGATGAGGCAAGTTGTCAAGAGATTTCTCAAAGGTGCCATGTCACTTTAAGGGAGGTTCATGCAATTGGACTCGAACGAGGCCTCTGGCCCTTGAGATATGTGAGGAACCGTGAGATCTTGTCCAAGCAGGATCAAAAAAAACTCATTGAATCATCTGTTGCAGTGGTTGGCTCAGGGGGGCTTGGGGGCAATGTGTCACTGCTTCTAGGGAGGGTGGGAATAGGCCGGATCGTCCTTGTAGACCAAGACCTCTTTGATGAGACAAACCTAAATCGCCAGGCGGGCGCTTTTATCCATAGCCTGGGAAAACCCAAGGCCAAAGAGACCGCAAGATTGATTCAGGATGCAAATCCTGCCGTGGAAGTGGATGCAAGGCAAGTGAAGGTCACAGAGGAAAATGCTGCTGAAGTTCTTGGCAAAATCCATGTCATTGTGGATGCCCTTGACAACATTCCAGATCGAATTCTGCTGCAGGCCGTGGCCAAGAGATTAGAGATTCCCCTGGTCCATGGGGCGCTGGCCGGGTTTGAGGGCCAGGTCATGGCCATATTGCCTGGTGATCCAGGCCTTGACCTGGTCTATGGAAACCGCAGCGGGAACTCAGAACCTAGTGCCAGGCCCGAGGCGATCTTGGGTGTTCCACCCATGACTGCTGCCATGGTGGCCTGTTACCAGGCAATGGAAGTGCTGAAGGTTCTGCTCCAGAGGGGGCAGCTTCTGAGGAACAAGATGCTTTACTTGGATCTGGAAAGCGGTGCAGCTTACACCTACAAGCTTTCAGGGGGCTCGTAGCGGGGCCAGAATTGCTGTAGGCCTTCTTTAAGGGGCAATTTAAAGCTTCTGCTGGACAGTTTGACTCAACTTGCTGGCAGTCTCCACGGTTTTATTTATGAGATTTTCCATGCCTCTGTTGTTTAGGGCGGTCTTAAACCCCACGGCCCAGATGGCTGAACGGAATTGTCTCCATCCCTTGATGGGCGCAGCGGCTGCCCACACCCCAGTCAAATATTCTTCATAATCTGTGGCAAACCCCTGTTTTTTTACTCGATCTATTTCCTGTAAATAAAGGGAGGGATCTGTAATGCTATTTGGTGTAAAGGCAGGTAGCTCCCTTTCCATAACAATCCGCCTGGCCTCCTCCTCCGGCAGTGAGGCCAACATCACCTTGCCGGCAGCACCTGCAAAGATGGATATGGTGGTGCCTACAGGAGAAGTGATTTTAAGGTCATTATTGGATTCCACTACATCCAATATGGTGATTCGGTTTATGTTTAAGACTCCAATGAACACAGTGGCCCCGGTGGCTTCCATTAGTTGTTCCATATGGGGTCTGGCAAGATGGCGAAGCTCAATCTGTTCGTAAAACTGCCGCCCCAGCTCTAACAGTGTAATTCCTAGATGATATTTCTTACTCCCCGGATCCCTCACGACCGCACCAAAGGATTCAAGGGCTGAGATCACACCGTGTACCGTTCCCTTGCTAAGGTTCAGCAGCCTTGAAAGATCGCTTATTCCAAGGCCCTCAGGGTTCCTTGCAATCAGGTGTAGGATCTGGAAGGCTTTTTTTACAGAGGGCGCTTGGTAGTTTTTCGGCATCGTTCACTCCTCAGAACATTGGTTATTTTAACCATGACCTTATTGCCTGTCAAGGTGGGATGCCGAGCTTTTATAATATCTTGATATTAAAAGATGTTAGGCCAATCAGCAAAAATTTTCTTGACAAGGAATATTTTCATGGTAACGTAAAAATAAATCAACAAAGTTCAGCCTGATGAACAATAGTTTTTTGATAGTTTGAGCTGGCCTGGATACATTCAAAAAAGTTAGGGAAACATGAAACCTAGGACACCCAGTTATCTTGAAAAGGTTCTCGCTTCCGGTCATTTGGCCGTCACTGCAGAGTGCGGTCCTCCCAGGGGGAGCAATTCAAATGTGATAGTAAAAAAAGCCCTGGGTATAAAAGAATATGTGGATGCTATCAATGTGACGGATAACCAGACGGCGGTGACGAGACTTTGCAGCCTTGCCTCAGTCGTCCACCTAAAGTTGGCGGGCCTCGAGCCGGTGCTTCAAATGGTTGTGAGGGACCGAAACCGCATTGCACTTCAAAGCGATATATTGGGCGCGGCCTCTTTTAATATCCATAATATCCTTTGTTTATCAGGAGACCATCAAAGCTTTGGCGACTGTCCTGATGCACAGAATGTCTTTGACATAGACTCCATGCAATTGGTCAGCATGGTGCGTCATATGAGAGACAATGGCCGCTTTATAAGTGGCGACAAGATTAATGGGCCACCCAAGATGTTTGTAGGGGCCGCTGCAAATCCCTTTGCAGATCCCTTTGAGATCAGGGCCGCCCGGCTTGCCAAAAAGGTTGAAGCCGGCGCAGAATTTATTCAAACCCAGTGTGTATATAATGTTGAGAAGTTTGCCCTGTGGTTGGAACAGGTCCGCCAAAGGGGCCTGCACGAAAAGGTCTATATACTGGCTGGGGTCACACCGCTCAAATCCGCCGGTATGGCTAAGTATATGAAAAACAAGGTCCCTGGCATGGATATCCCCGACGGGATCATTAAGAGGATGGCAGGTGTGCCCAAGAAAAGCCAGCCAGAAGAGGGGATCAGGATTTGCGTTGAGACTATCGAGAGACTGAAAGAAGAAGAAGGAATAAGCGGTTTCCACATCATGGCCATAGAATGGGAAGACCGGGTGCCAGAGATAGTCGAAAGGGCGGGGCTGTTTCCCAGGCCAAGGGTGGAGCAGTAAACAAGCCTTATTCAGGCGATAGGGGCTGCGCATGAAAAAACCGGTGTCTTTTTTCGTGGTGAATGAAAAGTGCAATGGTTGTCTTTCCTGCGTTGAAAACTGCCCAAGCAATGCCCTGGCATGGAAGGATGAAGCCCACACCCGCACCATCCTGCACAACATGGCAAGATGTGTTAGGTGCGCCAATTGTTGGAGGATATGCCCACAGAAGGCCATAGAGTTTCAATACTTTTTAGAAAACGAGTGGGTGGAGGTGAACACCCTGGAGCTTCTCCGATGTCAGATCTGCGGTGAGCCGGTCTGTACCGCGGCATTAAAGGAAACGGTAAAGGAAAGGATGGGGGTAGCCGAGCTAGATGCCTTTTGCCCTAAACACAAAGGGTTCTCATTTGCCGCCAGGAAGGCCTACCCAGTAAAGTCCAAAATGGGTGCCAAGGAGGGAGGCAAGATATGATCGTGGCAGAGTTAAAGCCTCTCCAGGAGATTGCCGATTCTGTGGCTCAATACGGAAAGGTTGATGTAGTGGCCTGTGGGGGTTGTGTTTCGGTATGCCTTACAGGGGGGCTGAAGAGTGCCGAGGAACTTCGAAGGGAGCTTTCCCATCCCAAGTACTACATGGGCCGTCCTCCCTTGTTTCAAGTTCAGAGCATTCAACGGCAATGCGAAAAGGACTTTGTAAGGAGCTATTTCACCCCTTCGCCCGGAACAGGGGCCGTGCTCTCTATGGCCTGTGGAGCTGGAGTTCAGACCCTTGCCGAGGCCTTTAATAAACTACCAGTGATTCCTGCCATGAATACTACATTCTTGGGGTCTTTGGATGGACCTGGACTCTGGACTGAGAAGTGTCACGGCTGTGGGAACTGTGTGCTGGGCCTTACGGGTGGTATATGCCCGGTGGCGAGGTGCGCAAAGCGCCTATTGAACGGTCCATGTGGTGGCTCGAGTGAAGGGAAATGCGAAGTGGGCGGCCATCTCAATTGTGCATGGCACTTGATAATTGAACGGCTGAAATCTCTTGGAAGGCTTGAAGATTACGATAGGCTCTTTCCAGTTAAGGACTGGTCTGTGGACAAAGCTGGTGGCCCCAGGTCCTTGGGCCGTTTGCGTCCCAGCTACTAGATCATATAGAAAATTAGTCAACGGAGGGGATCATGGCAGAAAAGGAAAAGGAGCAGTCAGCAGCCCAAGTTCTACGAAAGACAAGGACGTATGGGAAGGTGCGTTGTCACAATCCCACTTGCATGGACAGGCTAGAGCCCAGACCTGGCGCAAAGACCGTGAAATGCCCCAGGTGTGGCATGGAATATCGGCTCTACTGGGTCAACCCCCACCTTCCTAGAATCAGGGGGCCTGTGTGGGAGGTAGCCCGAAAGATAGCGGCTGAAAAGCTCAAAAAAGTTAACCTCAAAGAGGATAA
>JAMOVZ010000445.1 GCA_027061865.1 Desulfobacterales bacterium | reverse complement strand
AAATGCCTGATCAGCCGAGCAGGGCCCATTTGGGGCAGTGTGGGGGGAGGGCTTTTGGAGGCAAGGACCACTGAGGAAGCAAGAAGGGTGCTAACCACCGGGAGTCCCTCCAGGCTGCACTTTTCCCTTACCGGAAAGGATGTGGCCGAGGCAGACATGATTTGTGGCGGCCGGGCGGAGGTGTTCCTGGAGCCCCTTGGCCCCCTTGACTCGCCCCGGTTTACTGCCCTTAAAGAGGCCGTTTCCACAAAGCAAAGGGGAGGCAAAGGAGTCCTCATGACTGCTTTATCTGAGCAGTTATGGGAAGGGGGCCAGGGCAAATGGTTCGTGAAAGAGGATGAGAGGGCTGGTAAGGCTTTGCCTTCAAGCTTGGAGCTCAACAGGTTGATCGAAACATGGTGGGACAAGCTTGTCGAACAAAGGAAGCCTGAAGTAGTTAAGTGGAAGGATGGGCGTGACGGGGAACTGGAGTTCTTCCTTGAGCCGATAGTGGCAAATCCTGTGCTTTACATCTTTGGAGGAGGTCATGTATCCAGGCAGATCGTCCCCCTTGCCTCCCTTGTGGGTTTCAGGGTGGTGGTCATGGATGATAGGGCTGAATTTGCAAGGGCAGAAGATTTCCCCGAGGCCGAGGAGGTGCGGGAGATAGACTTTCATAATGCCATGGAGCAGCTTCCCATTGACGGGGATTCATACCTGGTGATTGTGACCAGGGGGCACATTCACGACAAGGATGTGCTGAGCCAAGCCCTTCGCACAAATGCCAAGTATGTTGGCATGATCGGGAGCAAGCGAAAGCGGCAAATGATATTCCAGAGCCTCCTGGATGAAGGATTCAAGGAGGAAGACCTGGCCCGGGTCCACTCCCCCATCGGGCTTCCCATTGGTGCCGAGACCCCTGAGGAGATTGCAGTGAGCATCGTTGCAGAGCTCATAAAGGCGAGGGCCGGGGCATGAGAAAGGTGTAAGGTGTGAGGAGTGAGGCGTAAGGAGTAAGGCTAAGCAGAGGAGGAAGAGGCAGTGGATGAGCACAAGAGTTGGCTGTGGTATAAACTTGGTGAAAAAACCATGGAAAACCTCAAGAAACATGGCTTTGACGCCCACCTGGTGGCTTCGGCCAACGAGGCAAAAGGGCTGATCCTGGCAATGGCAGAAAAATTCCATACCGTTGGGTTTGGAGGCTCAGACACTACCCGCGCTTTGGGGCTCGTAGAGATCCTGAAGGAGAAGGGTAAAGAGGTCTATGATCATTGGGTGCAAGGCCTCACCAAAGAGCAAGACCTGGAGTTGAGGCTGAAGCAGGGAAGGGCTGATTGCTTCCTCTGTAGCGCCAATGCCATCTCGGCAACCGGAGAGATCGTCAACGTGGATGGAATTGGAAACAGGACCAACGCCATGAGCTTTGGCCCCAAGAGGGTGATAATCGTGGCTGGGATCAACAAGGTGAGACCAGATCTTAACTCAGCTCTAGCCAGGGTGAAGGAAGTGGCCGCCCCCATGCGTGCCAAAAGTTTGGGGATGAAAACCCCTTGTGCTGAAACGGGTTTTTGTGCGGACTGCAACTCTCCACAGAGGATTTGTCGTATTACCACGATATTGCATCGAAAGCCCATGCTTACTGATGTATCGGTTATATTAATCAATGAGGAACTGGGTTTCTAGGATCACGATAAGATTAATCAACCTTGTTTCACGCAGTGATAGCATCCTTTCTTCGTTCAAAGCCTTTCGGGCCGGCCCTTTTAGGCCACTTATCTGCGGGGGGATTCTTGCCCCTCCGGATTCTCGACTTCGTCGAGCTGCGGTTTTCCCCCACTGGGAAGCGGCAGAAACACGGCACCCTCACCTCGGTCACTATGAAAGGGCAATATTGGGTTAACTGTTTTTGAAACCAAGGTGTTAGGATTTTTGAAAATGAAAAAGCACAGTCACAGATTTGTTGAAGAGTATACGGGACTGGTGGGATTTGGCCTTGACAGAGAGACTGACGAGTACACCATCACCTACTACATCCAGAAGTTTGCAGACGATGAACTCATGAAGCTGCTTCGCTCCAGGATGAGCGATTCGGACATCCAGTCTCTAGCAGACATGCTCATCCGTTTGCTGAAGACCTATCTCAGCAACGAGGAGTACCACCGCTATTTTTTAAAGGATGAGCATCACGAAGAAAACACCTGATCGAATATTCGCTTGTATGTCTCAAAGGCCTCCTTGCCAAAGCACACAAAAACGACCTTCTCGATGCTGTTGTCCTTTTCGAGGAATTTCTTTGTTTCGGTGAGAGCGATCTTTGTTGCCCGCTCCAACGGAAACCCATAGGCCCCTGTGCTGATGGAAGGGAAGGCCACTGTCTTGGCCCCTATTTCCACCGCGGCCTTGAGGCTGTTGCGGTAACAGTTGGCAAGGAGTTGATCCTCGTTCTGAGTGCCCCCCCGCCAGATAGGGCCAACAGTGTGTATCACCCATTGGGCAGGCAGTTTGTATCCCTTGGTGACGCGTGCCTCGCCGGTGGGGCAACCACCAATCTTGCGGCATTCTTCAAGCAGCTCAGGGCCTGCGGCCCGATGTATGGCCCCATCCACACCGCCGCCCCCCCGCAAGGATTTATTTGCGGCATTTACTATGGCATCCACCTTTTGTTTGGTGATATCACCTTCTACTATTTCCACCCGTTCCCGCATCTTGTCACCCCCTGCAAAAATATTCTCACACAGTGGTCTGAATTACCCAGGTAAGGTTCCGGCTATTTCCTCATATAGTTCAAGTATCCGCTTACGAAAAAGCGCCCTGTCCCTAGTCCCCATGGCCTTGGGACCGCCCCACCAACCGATCTGATTCAGGTGATCAGCATCGATTTTTTTCCACAAATACTCTTCTTTCCATGTGGCAGAGGCGAGAGATACAAGCCCGTCATTCTCTCCTTCTATCTTGAGCAAAAAGTCGTGAGAATGCCTAAGAGGGAAAAACATGTCTTCCCTGCTTTGCACGCCAGCTATGGTCCGAAACGCCACTTTGGCTTCTCTCTCATAGGGCTCTAAAATGGAATTGACCTCCTTTGCCCTGTCCGTCGTGATGGCATATACGCCTGTAAGGTCAATCCCCATGCGGTTCAAAAGCTCCAGGATTCCGCCCCACCGCCTGATGGCCTTGTCAGCGTGAGCAGAGCCGTGGTGAGGCGTTCCAATGGTTGTGAGAGATGAGACCCTGTGGGCCATGTCGTGCTTGTAGATCATCCAGCGGGCATCCAGCCCCCCCATACTGTGGGCTATTATATGAACCTTGGGCCACAGGGCAAAGTTGCCAGTGATCCGTTCCAGCTCCCTTTTGAGATCATCAGCCCTTTTATGAAGGCTTCCACCCCAGCTCACCCGACTGTGAAACACGGAAAAACCTTTGGCTGTAAGGTGGCTCCTGATTCCCTTGAAATAGTGGCGGTGGTCATCAGTGTGGCCGTCGGTATTGAAGAGAAAAGGGAAAAGCCTGTGAAATGGATAAACTCCGTGGGCAAGAACAATGGGAAGCGCCTTTGGCATAAACCTAATCCCGCCGTTATCAGAAAAGGGGTTTAAAACTTAATGGCATCCATCTGAATAACTACAAGAATTGGCACAGGTATGTCAATGCCCGGGATTATAAGGGCAGAACGGCACAGGAGGCAGATAAAGGATACAGGGTTGGTTTTTAGAATAAATTTTTGTTGACACGATAGATCGGCGTTTAATAAAAGACTGTGTTTTCCTAATTAAAATGTGAAATTTATCACTATATCCGCTAGGGAGTAAGAAATGGACAACGATCTAAAAGGGGCAGTACTTGTAGTCGGGGGGGGCATTGCGGGGATGCAATCGGCATTGGACCTGGCCGATTCCGGCTACTGGGTTTATCTGCTGGAGAAAAGCTCCCATATCGGCGGGGCCATGGCCCAGCTTGACAAGACCTTTCCCACCAATGATTGTGCCATGTGAATCATCTCTCCCAAACTGGTCGAGGTCGGCCGGCATCTGAACATAGAGTTGATCACCTGTGCGGACATAGAAGGAGTTGAGGGCCATAGCGGGAATTTCAAGGTAAAGCTCCGCAAAAACCCCAGATATATCGATGTTGATAAGTGCACGGCCTGTGGGGACTGTGCTGCTGTCTGCCCGGTGGAGCTGCCCAGTGAGTATGACGAAGGTCTTGCTACACGCAAGGCTGTCTATAAGAAATATGCTCAAGCCATCCCTAGTGCTTTCGCCATTGAGAAGGCTGATAAGGCTCCATGTAGGTTAGCATGTCCTGGGGGTCTGAATGTGCAGGGCTACGTTCAGATGGTCAAGGAGGGCAAATACAAAGAGGCCCTTGAGATCATAATGGAGGATCTTCCTCTGCCAGGGGTGATAGGCCGCGTATGTCCACATCCATGTGAGGAGGCCTGCCGCAGGGCAGAGGTGGATAGCGCCGTTGCCATCAGGGACCTTAAGCGCCTTGCAGCCGACATGTTTGATCCTCGCGAGGTTGAGATATCGTGTTTGCCCGAGAGAAAGGAGAAGGTGGCCATCATAGGGTCTGGGCCGGCAGGGCTTTCAGCCGCCTACCATCTTGCAAGGAGAGGGATTAAGTCCACCATATTTGAAGCCCTTCCTGAGCCAGGGGGCATGCTTCGCGTGGGCATCCCCGCCCACAGGCTGCCGCGTGAGATTCTGGATCAGGAGATCGAGATTATCACAAATTTGGGTGTTGAGATAAAGACCAACAGTGCATTGGGAGAAGATCTGACCATAGATTCGCTATTTGAGCAGGGATACAATGCGGTTTATCTGGCCATGGGGGCCCACAAGGGCCTTGAACTGGGAATACCAGGGGAGAAGGCCGAAGGCGTGCGCCAAGGTGTGGATTTTCTCAGGGAATTGAATCTTACGGGCAAGGTTTGGGTGGGCCATAAGGTGGCGGTCATAGGGGGAGGGAATGTGGCCATAGATGTTGCCCGCTCTGCGGTTCGGCTGGGAGCGGAAGAGGTCACAATAGTTTACCGCCGTACCAGGGCTGAGATGCCCGCATGGGAGGAGGAGATCCAGGCCGCTGAGGCAGAGGGCGTAAAAATTGTTTATCTTGCTGCCCCAAAGGAGGTCCTCACCAGGGAGGGAAAGGTTGTTGGGCTTAGGTGCATCAGGATGCAGTTAGGTGAGCCTGACAGTTCTGGAAGGCGGAGGCCCATTCCCATTCCTGGAAGCGAATATGACATGGAGATTGATCAACTGGTTGCTGCCATAGGGCAAAGACCTGACCTTTCTAAGATACAGGACTTGCTGGGCGTGGAGATAAGCAAGTGGGGAACTATT
>JAMOVZ010000444.1 GCA_027061865.1 Desulfobacterales bacterium | reverse complement strand
CAGGTCGAAAGCTGCTTGAAGGAAAATCGGACGAAATTATTCCATGTGAGGAGTGCATGTTCTGCTTTGGCACCATAAGGTCGGGCAAGCCGCTCCAATGCAAGGTCAACAAAACAATGCAGCAGGACGGAAAAATGGTTGATCGTTTTTTATAATACTTATCTCAAAATATATTTATCATTATTATTCACAGTTACCTAACCATTTACCTGAGATCTGGAAAATCCCTCTGCTTCCGTCCCCCATTTCAACGGTATAGCCCCCTTTTAGATCCATTCCCTTATAGGTAACCATGCCATGGCTGCGGATTTTTTGCCCACTGCCAGAACAGGTAACATCAAACACTACGGTTGATGCCTTAATCTCTTTTTTGCTTATCTTACATATAGGATACTCAATTATTTTCAATGGGATCACGTTTTCTTGGTTTATACACATCTCCCAATCGCCTGCAGGCACAAGGGCCTTCATTCCCGGGATAGATGTGAACTGCTTCACTCTCCATCGCCCAAATTTTATGGCAATGGGAATTGGCTCTGCCTTGGGCCTGGGCCCTTTATCTCTGGCGACGGGCGCCCCCTTTCTAGGTGCAGGGGATGGTGAGGCAGAGGCTTTGGCCTCTTCGATAAACACGTGGACATTACCTTTATTCACGTTTACTCGGACATTGATTTTCTTGCCGTTTCCATATTTAAAGACGTCCCAGGACTTGGACGTGCCCTCTTCCAAATAAAACTTCTCCTTAACGTTTACCTTCCTGCTGAAAAAAGATATACTCCCTTTGGAGTTCACGCCATCATTTGGGACATCCTTGAGGGTAATTCTAGGCCGCTTGAGTCGGCTAAAGTGCCGGGAACTAAAGTACCTGTTATCAGGGGCCTTAACCGTTTCTATCTCAATAACGCTTGAAGCCAGCCTGGAGGCCTTAATCCTGGGTGATCGCTTCAGGACCACGAGGACCACTTCATCCGTCCCTTCTGGAAGCTCTTTGAACTCGGCAGCGGCAAACCCCCCATACTCTCCCAGGTTTTTTATCCTTCTACCGTCCTTAAAGGCAAAATATTCGACCCTGGCCCACTGGTCCCGATCCCGGCCAGGGCTTTGCATCTCAAAGGTGACGTATGAGTTGGGCTCAACTTTGACCCTAATCACCTCCCCTTCCTTCAATGTCCTTTCAAATGGGGGATTCAGAACGGGCGCACTCTTCACCTTCTTGAGCCAGGCAGGTTCCCTCTTGGCTTCCTTGGCCGGCCCCACCTCGGAGGGATGAATTTTTTTATATCCAGGGGGTATTTGGAAAAGTGAGCTATTCAACTCTTTTTCCTCAATGTTTTTGAGCTCTACCTTGGCCAACTCCTTTCCCTTGTGGGAAGTGATAATCTTGATGGGGAAACCGAATTTTTCAGCCACCCAGGCAACTGCCGCCTTTTCTGGGCCAGAAGATCCTTCTATGGTATAAATTTCTTTGCGGCATTCAAGGCCGTTTAGAGCCTCTTTGGATTTTGAGCCTAATTTATAGTACTTCTTGGCTGCATAGAAAAACGCCTCGAACAGGTTGTTTTTCATAAGTATGGCGGCTTGTTTAGGTACGCGCATGTAGCCCTTCTTGTCTGGCACCACAAAGGTCATAAAATCATCCTGCCCCTTGACAATGAAATATCCCTTGACCCCACCTTGGACTGTGTCAAACCTGTAAGTGGAATCCTTGAAATAAAAAGGGCACGTAGTCTTCTGACCTTTCATCTCCATAACCATCTCAGCGGTGAAAGAAACCGCCAAAGCGCTATTCAAAGTGGCAAGAGCAAATAGAAACGCACAAATCATTGTGCTTACCATACAAGCCTTTGTTACTTTCATCTCCACCTCCTCTGGTAAACCTCAAATGGATAATTATTCAGTCGGATTATTCCATATACCCGGCCTCATCTTTTCTCTGGAGGCCGCAGGGAAATCCTTCCAAATCCAATAGCGGTTCAATCGAGCACCGGCCACGGTGAGCCTATTTACTTCGTTACGTTTTATGCAGTATATCAGCAGGGGTTTGTCCAAAAGCCTGCTCGGTTCAAGGGGTGTGATTTTTGAAGGGCCTACGATTGACTTCATTTAATCTCCCCTTCTGAAGATAACTGTAACAGGCTCCCAGGTAGGCACAAGAGCGGGCGTGCGAACTGTCACGGGCAAGAGGACGGCAGCTCAACAAGCTCAGAAATAGTAAGAAACGAAGAGGAATATTATGGAATTTTCAATTTTTTATAAAAGAAAAAGTGTAATGTCAACTATTTTAGTTTCTTAGGCAATAAAAGATTGTGGCCGATCACTGCAGGCTTGGAAAGTTAAATGCGCCGAGTCAATGGTTCCCTGTCAGGTATCTAAATAGCATCTTTTCCGTACACCTTGCAGAGCAAGGCTGCATGACCTTTACCTATGCCAATATCACTTAACCTGCAATAAATATGCACAGAGTTCAGGTAATGCTCAAGGAAAAGGGGCACCTTAGTTTATTATAAAGCCTTATGAGTCAAATATCACGAGAGCCACAACCTTTATCCCTAGGGGGAATAATGAGCAAATCCCAATGCATGCCCGCTTACTTGCCCCAAGACTCCTTGTTGCCTTATCTAACCCAAGCCTGCTCCACTTCTCTCAGGCCTTGTTTTTTAGGCTTGACAATAAAGCATTACCTATATTATCTGAAGTTGTAGACAATAGACAATAGTCAGGCGGCCTCTTACACAATGCCACATATCAAAGTCGAATCCATCTCTGATGAGGTAAAAAAATATCTGGAGCGCTCAATATTTTCGGGCAAGCTCAAGCCCGGAGAGCAGATCAAGGAGCAGGAGCTTGCTGAAAACCTAGGAGTAAGCCGCCCACCCATTAGAGAGGCCTTCAAGATACTGGAGGCTGAAGGCCTGCTGATCCGCAGGCCGAATCGAGGTGTCTTTGTTAGGGAAATTGACAAAAAGGACCTCTGGGAAATTTACACCCTCAAGATAAAGCTTTACGGCATGGGCACTGAGCTTGCTTTTGAAAACATCACTCCAGCCCTCATCAAGAAACTCGAGCAAGTGGTGGAAAGGATGAAGAAGTGCTGTATCTCCACTCCCCTTGAAATCGCTCTTTACCAGAGACTAAACGAGCAGTTTCATGATATGATTCTTGAGGCCTCTGGACATGAGAGACTCAGAAGGATTGTGGCCACATTACACAATCAAGTAAAGAGGTTCAGCGCCCGATCCTTAAGCAAGCCTGAACACATTAAGCGTTCTTGCCACTATCATGAAAGGATCCTTGAGGCAATAAAAAGGAGAGATAGGCATGCCACCGTGCGGCTGACCGAAGAGCACGTAGCCGAGGCATTGAATCTCCTCAACACCTTGATGGATGATGATTGGAAGGAAAGAGACTTAAGCGAAAGAAGGGCAAGCCGTGCAGGGGGATAGCCCCCTGCAAGTGGCGTTGGAATTAACCTTATATTGATTGAAGGAGGGGAGAAGATGAAATTATTCAAACTCTTTTTGGCATTTGTGCTTGCAGCTTTTTTGGTCTTCAGCATGGCCGGGCCAAGTGCTGCCAAAGGGACCATCAAGTTAGGAGAGATTAACACCTATAGTAAGCTCACAAGCTTTACTTTCCCTTATAGAAACGGCTGGAAGCTTGCCCTGGAAGAGATCAACAAGGCCGGCGGCATCTATGGGAAGAAGCTGGAGGTAATTTCCCGCGATGATGCTGGAAAACCCGGCAACGCCGTAAAGATTGCAGAAGAGCTTATCCGCAGGGAAAAGGTGGCTCTCATAATGGGCTCATTTTTCTCCCACGTGGGCCTTGCTCTCACCGACTTTGCAAAAAGAAACAGGGTATTCTATCTGGCCGCAGAGCCCCTCTCTGATGCCCTTGTGTGGGCGAAGGGCAATCGCTACACATTTAGGCTCAGGCCTTCCACCTATATGCAGGCCGCCATGTTGGCAGTTGAGGCCGCAAAAAACCCAGCAAATCGCTGGGCCACCATTGCTCCCAATTACGCTTACGGAAAGGATGCAGTAAAGTCATTCAAAAAAGTGCTCACATCCAAAAGGCCTGATGTAAAGTTCGTGGCTGAGCAATGGCCTGCACTTTTCAAGATCAATGCCGGCGCTGAAATTCAAGCACTCACCAGGGCAAATCCTGAGGCGGTTTACAATGTAACCTTTGGCGGAGATTTGGCCAAATTCGTGAGGGAAGGAAAGCTGAGGGGCTTTTTCAAAGACAGGTTCATCGTCAGCCTGCTGACAGGCGAGCCTGAGTATTTGGACCCTTTGAAGGATGAAGCACCTGTTGGCTGGCTGGTAACAGGCTATCCATGGTATGACATCAAAACTCCTGAACATACTAAATTCCTGAAGGCATACCAAAAAAAGTATAACGACTATCCCAGGCTCGGCTCCGTCGTGGGCTACTGTATGATATATGCTGTGGCTTCCATGCTCAAGAAGGCCGGCACCACAGAGACGGAAAAGATGGTTGATGCCATGGAGGACCTTACTTTCGGCACGCCTTTCGGCCCCATCACCTTCCGTGCGATTGATCATCAGTCTACAATGGGCGCGTTTGTGGGTTATACAGCACTCAAGGACGGCAAAGGTGTAATGGTTAACTGGAAGTATCTGGACGGCAAGTTCTTCCTTCCCCCTGATGATGTGGTAAGGAAGCTGAGGCCTCAAGACTAATTAAAAGAGAGCTGGTGGGACCTTGGGCGCTTTTATAGTACAGTTCCTGACAGGACTTGCAGATGCATCTGCCCTTTTCTTGGTGGCAGCTGGGCTTTCCTTGATCTTCGGGGTGAGCCGGGTGGTGAACATGGCCCACGGCTCCTTCTATATGATAGGAGCTTATGCTGCCTATTTTATCATCTCAGCCCTACCTCTGAATTATTTTTCCTTTTGGGGAGGGATCCTGGCTGCCGCCTTGATTGTTGGGCTTATTGGCGTGGTAGTAGAGGTGGTGCTGCTTCGACGCCTCTATAAGGCCCCCGAGCTCTTTATGCTTATGGCAACTTTTGCCCTCGTGCTCGTAATCCAGGATCTGGCCCTCTGGCTGTTCGGTGCAGAAGACCTGCTCGGCCCCCAGGCGCCTGGTTTTGATGGGGCAATTAACATAATGGGGGCCTACATTCCTGAATACGACCTAGTCTTGATCCTTATTGCTCCTCTGGTTCTGGTGGGGTTATGGGCAGTGCTTAACCGAACACGCTGGGGGATTTTGGTTCGTGCTGCTACAGAAGACCGTGAGATGCTCGCAGCTCTGGGTGTAAACCAGAAATGGCTCTTTACCAGCGTATTTTTCTTGGGCTCATTCTTGGCCG
>JAMOVZ010000443.1 GCA_027061865.1 Desulfobacterales bacterium | reverse complement strand
TAAGAAGAGGCGCTGGGCTTATGCCTGCTCCAAGACACTGGATGAGTTCCTGGCCCTTGCCTATTATGATGAAAAGAAATTGCCAGTCGTCATTGGCCGGTTGTTCAACACGGTTGGCCCCCGCCAGACCGGCCAATATGGCATGGTGCTGCCAACCTTTGTCCAAAGTGCGCTTCTGGGAAAGCCAATTACCGTGTTTGGGGATGGCACCCAGAGCAGGAGCTTTACCCATGTCCACGACGTGGTGGATGCCATGATAAGGCTAATGGATGAACCTCGGGCCGTAGGAGATGTATTCAACATTGGAAACGATCATGAAGTAACCATTAACGAGTTGGCAGAGAAAGTAAAAGAGATGACAGGTAGCTCATCTGAGATAGAACACATCCCATATGAAAAGGCATATGGCCCAGGATTTGAAGACATGGAGCGCCGCTGTCCCAACATAGACAAAATCCGAAACCTCATAGGATTTGAGCCCAAACACGACCTTGAATCAATCATCCAAAGCGTAATCAACTACTTCAAGTCGTAGCAATAAGGTAGAACGGCCGTCGAGAAGTGGTTTGATTTCTAAAAGGTGTATATTAGGATTGTCCTGAGTTTGTAGATGTGCACAGCATTGAAAACAAAATCTTCTTTAATTTTGAAGGATAGTAGTTATGCCCACAGCATTAGAGCTGACTAGAAAGCAATGGCAGCCTTACATAGAAGGTGCGCGGCAAAGAAAAGTCATACTAGAGCTACCAACTTCCGCACAGCACGAAAGAGATCGAATAATGGCCCTTGCTAGGGAGGCAAGTATAATACTTAAGCAGCGCTTCGGAGTGAAGCGGGTTCTGCTCATTGGATCACTGGCCCACACAACTTGGTTCATGGATGAGTCTGATGTAGATCTTGCAGTAGAAGGCTTGAGGGACAGTGATTACTTGAAGGCCTGGGGGGTGGTTGAAGACATTATTGGCGATAGGCCTGTGGATTTGATAGAAATTGAGAGGGCAGGAGAATCCCTACGCCGGGCAATTGAGCGATATGGAATAGAGTTATGAGCCATGTTTATTGAGATCTTGCCGAACGAATCAGAGGGGAGCTCACGGAACTCGAACGTGTAGTGAACAAAGCTCTGATATCCTGGGAGCAAGCCAAGAGCATATCTGGAGAGAGCGCTTTTTTGGATTCTGTGGCTCTAAACTTACATAGTTTCTATTCAGGAGCAGAGCGGTTATTCGAGCTGATTAGTAAGAACATTGACGCCAGTCCATTACACACTACTCCTACGCCATGCCAATGCCTCTTAGAGGGAGATGCTTTCCAAGTGGCTCAAGACCAGTAGCGGCACTGAGGTCGTATTTATTGTTAATGGCAAGAGATATCGTGGTGTGCTTTGCCGTATGGCCTATTGCTTCGGCCGCGGCCTCCTTATTTTTGCAGCGCCCGTAAAGATCAAACCCAGATAGATTATTGAGTTACTACTGCCATTTTCCCGCCGGTAAATGCACCAGTCTTCTTCATACGCATCCCATAGATGGCTCGTCCAAGCCTTTTGGCCTATTAACTAAGATCTTGAAATTGATTGGCAGAGATGCTATGATGCTACAACATCATGATGCAAGATTAGGATTTTTCGATGGAGGCCGACATGCGGACAACGCTCGATATAGAAGATGATGTCCTTATTGCAGTGAAGGAATTGGCCCGTCGAGAAGGGGTTTCTGCTGGAAGAATTCTATCTAGGCTTGCTAGGGAGGCGCTTGTGGGGCGCGAGCCTTCGCCGAGCCCGGCTAAACAGGAAAAAAGAAAAGCTGTGGGAGGCTTCCGTCCCTTTGGGCCCAGAGGGGTGGTAGTAAGTAACGAGCAGATCGAGAGGCTAAGGGAACAAGAAGGTATCTGATGCGGGCCTTATTGGATGTAAATGTGTTGATAGCGTTGTTGGATTCAGCACATGTGTACCACGACAGTGCCATGTCCTGGCTGGAACGGGAAATTCACCACGGTTGGGCCTCTTGTCCAATTACCCAAATCGGATGTGTCCGGATTATGTCCCATCCCAGTTATCCAGGGACATTGCCTTTACGGGAGGTAGCAACGCGCCTTGGTGAGGCAATAAATAGCCCAGAACATGAATTCTGGCCTGACGAGCTTGACCTGCTTGGTGCAAGAATTCTTGACTGGTCTTGGATATTAGGTCATCGGCAGGTGACTGACGCATACTTGCTGGCTCTTGCTGTTAGTCATGGAGGCCGCCTCGTTACATTCGACAAGAAAATTTCTCTCAAGGCAGTAGCAGGGGCCACAAAAGAACATCTGTTTTATATTGAATCTTGATGATCTTGCAGAGAGCAAAAATTTATTGAGAGCACGGATTGTGCCTTTTTGTATACACCAAGTTTCCTTTTTTGCAAATATCCCTGCGCCACACCTGTTGCCCATTTACCACATTCTTTGTTATCTCCCTCTTCCTTGAGCCTTTAACCTTTTTCCTCCCGCCCTACGGGCAGGCTGAAAGCCTAAAGGTTCTCCCAACTACTAACTCCTAGCTCCTTATTTTAGCTGATAGCTGACGGCTGATCGCTGAGAGCTCCTTATGGCACACAACTTGCTTTATTTTAGGTCGGGTTTTGAGGGTTCTTTGGAATGGTGCCTTTGGGCTGCCACTTGCGGCAAACCCAACGACCCAAAGAACTAAACAGAGCAAATAGAGCAAAATGACTAGAAAGACCACAATGGGAGCTAACAGCATGAAACACACAACCAAAATCGCCTTTTCTATTATCTTGATGATTCTTGTGATCCCAGCCTTGGCCCTTGCAGGCTCAGCCACCCTTCATTGGCAGGCTAACACCGAGCCGGATCTGGCAGGATACAGGATTTACTACGGGACCTCATCCCGCTCTTACGGGCCATACATTTCTGTGGACAAAAACACCACAAGTTACACCATAAACAACCTGACCGAAGGCCAAACTTATTATTTCGCCCTCACGGCAGTGGACACCTCCGGCAACGAAAGCGGGTATTCTCAAGAAGTATCAAAGGTAATTTCAAGTTCTAGTTCTGCTAGTGACTCTTCAATCTTGGTTCTGCAATACCTCACACACATATATCAGGAAGTTTTAGGAAGAGACCCTGATCAGTCTGGTTTAGAGTGGTGGGCCAATCACATTTTAACAGGAAGAATGAGTGCTAAAGAGGTTGCCGAGGGGTTTATATCCAGTGACGAGTTCAGAGGGCGGAACGTGACGAATAGCGAATTTGTCAACATTCTTTATAGGGCGTTTTTGGAAAGAGAGCCCGACAGCTCTGGATACAATTTTTGGTTAGCTCAGCTGGAGAATGGGAAAGGTAGACAAAATCTTCTGAATGATTTTTTAGCATCTCATGAATTCGCTATTGTTTGTCATAAGTATAGGATAAGACCCTATAGGCCCGGGGAAAATATTGCTGCCCAGGTCTTAGCATTTATTACTCATTTGTATGCAGAATGCCTAGGAAGAAATCCTGATCAACCTGGCCTAAGCTGGTGGACGCAGCTATTGCTTAGCAGATCTATGACTGCTGGCGAAGTAGCTCGAGGCTTCGTATTCAGCGAAGAGTTTAAAAGAAGGAATACAACGGATGAGCAATTTGTGAGTATTCTTTACAAAGCGCTCTTAGGTCGAGAGCCGGACAGTAGCGGATATAACTTTTGGCTCAATAAAATAAGAAGTGGCTGGTCTAGGAAGCAAGTATTGGATGGGTTTTTGAGGAGCTCTGAGTTCGCAAGCGTGTGTCAGTCTTATGATCTTAGTCCCTGATTCTACCTCCTCTTAGTTTAGAAAAGGTTGTTCAGAAGGATACTCAAAATGTTTAACTATAAATTTGAAACTCACGACCTCGTCTGACAGATATGGTATATAGGGTCAACTAGTTCAAAGGAGGTCGTATCATGACACTTGTACGCTTTGGTGTAAAGGCTCAGCGGGATATTCAGAAGGAGCTGTCAAGAAAACTGTGTAACTGGGGTTCATAGTGGCACTCTCTCTCCGAACAGGATCACGAACTGATTGAGTGCCTGCTTCCAGTTTCTAATTGGCATTGTCCATCTTTTTGCTATCCGGTTCAAGGCCAGGTAAAGTACCTTGAGGACCGAATCGTCATTTGGGAAAGCTCCCCTGGTCTTTAGCACCTTGCGAAGCGTATAATTCAGTGACTCTATGGCATTGGTGGTATAGATTATCCTACGGATCTCAGGTGGATAGTCAAAAAAACACCGTGAGTCTGTTCCAGTCTGCCCTCCAGCTTGGACTAATGGCAGGATATTTTTCATCCCAGCGCCTTGAGAATTCATCCAGGGCCATCTCTGCCTCCTCAATTGTGCCTGCCCCGTATATTGTTCTAAGATCCTTGGCCACCGCCCTGCGATCCTTATATGAGACATATTTCAACGAGTTTCTAACCTTGTGGATGATACAAATCTGTACCTGGGTCTGTGGAAAAACCGACTCAATGGCCTCAGGCAGACCTTTTAGTCCGTCTACACAGGCCACAAAACAGTCCCTCATGCCGCGGTTCTTCAGTTCATTGAATACCATCAACCAGAATTTGGCGCCCTCTGTTTCCGCTATCCATAACCCTAACAGCTCCTTCTCACCGTTGAGGTTCACCCCCAGGGCCAAATACACTGCCTTGTTCTTCACAGGACCCTCCTGGCGTGATTTTACAAAAAGGGCATCAAAGTATAGTATCGGATATACCTCCGACAGCGGCCTTGACTGCCAGGCCCGTACCTCCTCCATTACCGCATCAGTAACATTGGAGATGAGTGTAGGAGAAACTTCAACTCCATATAAATCTTCCAAATGCCCCTGTATCTCACGGGTACTCATACCCCTAGAGTACAAAGCCAACACCTTCTCATCAAATCCTTCAAGACGCCTCTGGCGCTTCTTGACAAGCTGAGGCTCAAAAGTGCTGTTCCGGTCCCTCGGAACCTCTATAGCAATAGACCCGCTCTCGGTATGTACAGTCTTATGTCCCTTGCCGTTGCGGTTGTTACCACTACCACGGCCCACAGGATCATGCTTCTCATATCCAAGATGTTCAGCCAGCTCAGCTTCAAGCACCCTCTCCACTATCCTCTTGGTAAGCTCCTTTACCAAACCATGCTTGCCAAGTATATCCTTGGGACCTTCACAACCCTCCAAAAGTTCATCAATAAGGGCATCTATCTTCGTCTTCTTACTGGCCATCATCTCCTCCTTTCATTTCTCCTCACTCTTGTCAATGATAGCCAGTTACACAGTTTTCTTGACAGCTCCCAATATCAAGACCATTTTTGTTTAAGTTTAAGGTGTACCATAGCTG